>NZ_CAXAVM010000287.1:0-6351 GCF_963972345.1 uncultured Gimesia sp.
CTGGATGAACCGACGACCGGCTTGCATTTTGCCGATGTGAAACTGCTGCTCAAGGTCCTGCATCACCTGGCGGATGCCGGCAATACGGTGCTCGTGGTGGAACATCACCTGGATGTGATCAAAACCGCCGACTGGGTGATCGACCTCGGCCCCGAAGGAGGCGAAGGGGGAGGCATGATTCTGGTCGAAGGCACACCAGAGGAAGTCGCCGCCTGTCCCTGGTCTTACACCGGACTGGCACTCAAAGAACAGACCGATCTGGTTCCCGCAAAAACCGTCAAAGGGAAAAAGAAACAGGCTCTGATATTAAACAATCCGCATCTGCGCTGGCAGTCTGGTACCACGAAGCGGAACGGAAGGTCCAACGGCGACAGCACACAGATCACGATCCGCGGCGCAGGTCAGCATAATCTGCAGAACCTGGATCTGCAGATCACCCGCGACCAGATGAATGTCTTCTGTGGCCCCAGTGGCAGTGGCAAATCTTCCCTGGCCATGGATACGCTCTACGCGGAAGGTCAGCGTCGCTACGTCGAATCATTATCCGCGTATGCCCGCCAGTTTCTGGGCCAGATGCCCAAACCCAAATTCGAGCACATTCACGGCCTTTCGCCGGCGATTGCCATCGAACAGAAAACAACCGGCCATTCGCCCCGTTCCACTGTCGGAACGGTCACGGAGATCTATGATTACCTGCGCGTGCTCTATGCCCGGCTGGGAAAGATGTACTGCCCCGAATGTGACGTCCCCGTCGAAACGCAGACAACCGATGAAGTGATCAAACGCATTCTCGCGCTGGATACAGGCACCAAACTGCTGATTCTGGCACCCGTCGATATCAACGTGGGTCAGGCTTACGAAACGCTCTGGGAAAAATTACGCACGCAGGGCTTCCTGCGGGTCCGCATTGATGGCGTGACGTATCGCCTGGAAGATGTTCCCGATATCGATCGTCGTCGCCGCCATGAAGTCGAAGTTGTCATCGACCGCATTACCGTCGCTGCCAAAAATCGATCCCGCATTGCTGATTCGGTAGAATCCGCTTTGGCACTGGGTGAAGGCCTGATGTATGCCTGCTATTGTGACGATGAAGTTCCCGAACAGGAATGGGATTTCGAAACCTTCAGCCTGTACTACTTCTGCGATCAGTGTGGTCAGAGCTTTGAAGAACTGACGCCCCACAATTACTCCTTTAACAGTCCCCTGGGCTGGTGTGAATTTTGTGAAGGGCTGGGAACCGAACTCGGTACGAACCTGTCTGAGTTGATTCCCGATCCCAACCTCAGTCTGCAGGACGCCGCCGTCGCGGCCTGGCCTGATCCGCGAACCAACGCCGAATTCAATAAGACATTAGCGGCGATTGCCAAACAGTTCCGAATTCCCCTGGATGTCCCCTTCAATCAACTGAGTGTGAAACAGCAGCGATTTGTTTTGTACGGCGATGAAGATCGCTGGATTCCCCTCGACGAGGCAGGCACGGTCCAGTTTCAATACAAAGGGTTGTACCCGGCTATCGAAGAAGCCTCGCGCCTGTCGTTCGGCTTTCGCAGTCGTCTGCAGGAAATGACGGGCGAAGTTCCCTGTTCGGTCTGTAACGGGAGTCGTCTGCGCGCGGATGCCGCCGCGGTCCGCTTTCAGGGAAAAACGGTCGGCCAGTTTTGTGATCTCCCTTTGAAAGCGGCGCTCGCATTTATCAAAACCGCAAAACTCGACAAACGGGAAAAGCAGATCGCGGGCGACCTGGTCAAAGAAGCCACGAGTCGGTTGCAGTTCCTGGTCGATGTGGGACTCGAATACCTGACGTTGAGCCGACCGCTGCCTACACTCTCGGGCGGAGAAAGCCAGCGGATTCGCCTGGCAGGGCAGGTGGGACGTTCGCTGACGGGCGTGCTGTATGTATTGGATGAACCAACAATCGGCCTGCATCCCCGCGATAATACGCGGCTGATCAACACGCTGAAAAAACTCCGTGATATCGGCAACACGATTGTGATGGTCGAGCATGACCGGGAGGTTCTGGAAGCCTCGGACTGCCTGTATGACTTTGGACCGGGTGCCGGCCGCTTTGGGGGCACGATCGTCGGTAAAGGTTCGCCGAAACAGCTCAAACGCAAAAAGAAGTCACTCACCGGCCAGTATCTTTCGGATCAGCTCTCGATTCCACTGCCGCAACAACGCCGTGTCATTTATGAAAAACAGGGCAACACGGAAACGCCGATTTCCCCCACCGGTCACTGGCTGGAATTGAAGGGCGCACGGCAACACAATCTGAAGTCCGTCGATCTGAAAATTCCCCTCGGTTCCTTTACCTGTATCACCGGCGTTTCGGGATCGGGGAAAAGTTCGCTGGTGGAAGAAACACTGGCCCGGGCGGTGACGAAAAAACTGCACCGTTCCAAAGAAGCACCCGGACCACACGACGATCTGCTGGGCCTGGAACAGATCAACAAAGCGATTATCGTCGACCAGAAACCGCTGGGTAATACGCCCGCCTCGAATCCGGCGACTTATACAGGCGTCTTCGATCAGATTCGCGAACTCTTCTCGCGGCTTCCGGATGCCAAGGTGCGCGGCTATCAGCCGGGACGTTTCAGCTTTAATCGCTCCGGCGGTCGCTGTGAAGACTGCGAAGGAAACGGCCAGCGCTGTATCGAAATGCACTTTCTGCCCGATGTCTGGGTGACCTGTGAGACGTGTAACGGCAAGCGTTATAACCAGGAAACACTCTCGGTTAAATATAAAGGAAAATCGATCGCGGATGTGCTGGAGATGTCCATCGGAGAAGTCGCCGAGTTATTCAATAACATTCCCGCCATCCGTCGCACGATGGAAACACTGTGTGCCATCGGTCTGGATTATCTGACATTGGGGCAATCTGCGCCGACGCTGTCCGGCGGGGAATCGCAGCGGGTGAAACTGGCAGCCGAACTGGCACGCCCCAGTACCGGCAAGACGCTCTACCTGCTCGACGAACCCACCACGGGTCTGCATTTCGATGATATCGCCAAACTGTTGAAGGTGTTGAACAGCCTGGTCGAACTCGGAAATACGGTCATCGTCATTGAACATAATCTGGATGTGATTAAAACCGCAGACTGGCTGGTCGACGTCGGTCCGGAAGCGGGCAGTGGTGGCGGACAGATCATTGCTGCGGGAACACCCGAGAAACTGGTCGAACATGCCGAGCGTTATCAGAAACAGGGCAAGGCAGCCGGCAAGACAACCAAAACGCGGAAAACCAGCCAGGCACCGTTGCTCAGATCTTATACGGGAGAGATTCTTCAGCCGATCATCTCGACAGGCAAACGGGTGGAACGCGAAATCTTTGACGCACAGAGCCTGGGTGAAAAGCAGGAAGGCGACCTCGATCTCAGGCAGATCGGTCGCGATGCCCAGATGCCGTGGCAGACAGAGGGACGCCGCTGGCATACCCACGATCATGTCTCCCTGTCAGGAGCCGCCTGTCAGTGGGAAGGGGCCGCCCTGGAAAGCGTGATTGATTTTATCGAAAACAAAGAGGGCTTCGGCGAGATCAACTGGAATCATCGCAGCATTGTCGAAGTGAATGGCCCGGTGAAAAAACAGGGCTGGTTCCTGCATGCCAATACCGGCGATGAATGGCTGCTGCGACTGAGCTTTCGCGTAAAACGCAATACGTTCAAACAGGACGAACTCCGCGATCAGCTGGCATTGAAGTCCCTGGACGACCTGGATGAGCTGCCGATCTACGGACGTTCCAATCGGGTACGCGTCAAAAATCTGAAAGGACCCTGGCAGGAAGTCAGCCTGACGATTCACTGGCAGGAAGAAATAGCGACGCCCGGCTTCCAGGAGTTTCTGGAGACCGCCTGCGAATCGTACCTCGGTCTGATTCACCGTGAGGAAATCAAGCCTGAAGAGATCATGCCCTGGAAAGTCTTGAAGAAGAAATGGCATCTTTCCCGCAAAGGATTCCCCAACAATAAACGGGTCCGCTGGGATGCGGAACTGCTGGAGTCGTTATTTGATCTGCTGGAACAGACTTATCCGGAGGCATCGTACCAGTGGGACAGTAAGTCACTGGTCAATCTGTCGCACGCCGGGAAAAAGAAACCGTTTCTTACCGTTCATACCAAACGCCGCGAAGGCGTGGATCTGACGCTGCAGGGAACCGCGGGCCAGATCACTCTGGGTAAAATTGCTGACCTGGGGGACGAGCGGGAGATAAAAACGGATGCACGGGGGAAAGAACAGGCCCGGATTCGCTTCACTCAGAAAAAACAGGTCGAGTCAAAATCGTTCAAAGCGTTGCTGACATCAATTAAATAAGTGACGCGCTGCGAGAACTGCTTGTGGAAACTCCCTGTATGACAGTGGGAAATCACGCCGCCCAGGAAAAGATGTTGACGTTTTTTCCATGAACAGATAGGATACTTCTTGTGGTAATAGTCTTAATATTACCTCGTCGTATACAAGTCGAATCTTAATCAGGTCAAGCTGCTCTTTTTTCTCTCACAACTCAAAAGGTGGGGACCTGTTCAATAAACGAGGAAAGACTCGTTTTTCAGTAGGAATTTTGGAATTGTGACGGATGCTATTCGCTTACTCCCATCCTGGCACCCTGACGGTTCACGCTCCTGCTAAGTTAAATTTGTTTTTAAGCATCGATGATAAACGATCCGATGGCTTTCACGAAATTACTTCGTTGATGCTCTCGGTAGGAATATACGACACTTTAGTTTTCACGGAGGAACCTTCAGCAGAAGTCGAGTTGCGTGTTACTGAAGCCAATTCACTGTTAACCCCTCTCAAACAAAACCGGCAGCGTATCCCTGCAGGTGAAGAGAATCTGGTTGTGCGAGCAATCCGGTTACTTCAGGAACAGACGGGATCGCACCAGGGAATTCGAATTGAGTTGATCAAACGGATTCCAGCAGAAGCCGGCCTGGGCGGGGGATCGAGTGATGCCGCTGCAGCCTTATTTGCTGCCAATAAACTTTGGCGTTTGGGTCTGTCGCTTTCCGAACTGTGTGAAATCGCAGCGAAACTGGGCAGTGATATTCCTTTTTTCCTGACAGCCAGTCACAGTGCCATCTGTCGGGGAAGAGGCGAAATCATCGAACCGGTTTCCGTTCCCCAATGTCTGCACTTTGTTGTTGTTCGACCGGAAACGGGATTATCAACGGCAGACGTTTATCGGCACTGTCGAGTAGGACGCCACGCGAAAAATCAGGTGGAGCAACTTGTCAGCAATCTGGCTTCTGGTCAATTTCATTCATTATCCAGGCTGATGTTGAATGATCTGCAGGCACCCGCCGAAAAGCTGAATTCCGATATATTAAAATTAAAAGATTACTTCTCAAAACAGTCCGTTTTGGGGCATATGATGAGTGGAAGTGGGACTGCCTACTTTGGAGTCTGCCAAAACAGAGCACAGGCATCTCAAATTGCTGCGCGATTACGATCCACAGTGAAAGGGCATGTATTTGTCGTCCAGAACCGCCTATAGATGAGCATTTTAAAATTTGGCACAAATGGAGTGAGGCCATGGAGATCAGTGAAGTACGCATCAAGTTGATGAATGATCCACACGAAAGATTACTGGCGTTTTGCTCAATCACTTTCGATGTCTCGTTTGTCATCCGAGATCTGAAAATCATCCAGGGAGCAAAAGGTGCCTTCGTGGCTATGCCCAGCCGCAAACTGATGGACCGGTGTCCCAAGTGTCACACCAAAAATCATCTGCGGGCTTCCTTCTGCAATCAGTGTGGCATCAGGCTTGATGAAAATCGTGCCGACAAAGATGACGCCGGTCGCGCGAGGCTCTATGCCGACATCGCGCATCCCATCAATTCCGAATGCCGCGAACTCATCCAGGAAGAAGTCCTGAAAGCCTACCAGCAGGAAAAAATCTCGGCGCAGCAGGATGGTTACATCTGTCGCTACGACGATTTCGGCGAAGAAGACTTTGCCCGCCTGGGGCCCTACGAGGAAGATTACGAAGAGACACCCGTCGAACAGCCTTCTGCTACCGAGTCGACGCATATTCGTAAGAATAATCAGGTATTCCGGATCGATCCTGGCGAGACCGGTTCGGACCGGAGCCGACCACATCACACGGCAGCGGATCAACCCTCCCCGAACAAAGTCAGCTCAACAGAAAATGAGTCGGGCGGTAAGGGAAAGGGTGATGCCTTCGGATCAGGTATTGTTTGAAATCAGCCGGGTTTCTGATTCTGCTATGCGGCAGGGGCTGCGGTCATAGCAGAATCACGTTACGGGTGCACGTCCTCAGGCTGTCTGTCCGGTAAAACTGTTACATCATGAATAAGCCGACCACCATGATGGTGATGCCGGTGGCTTTGGTTGTCA
>NZ_CAXAVM010000288.1:0-6340 GCF_963972345.1 uncultured Gimesia sp.
TGCCCGACAGTGCTGGTGCTAACGTCCCTGACACGTTTCACAAAGCATTATAAAAGAAGTGCTCCACACCCCGCAGATGAAGATCCCGAACCACTGAAAACAGATCACGGGTAGCCCCGGATGCAATCCGGGGTTGTCGCAGACAACTGGAAAGTGCCAGAGCAAACGCACAATCCAGAACAACAAAGCCCACCCGTTCATCGTAGGGGTCGACCCATGTGTCGACCCGCCTGGCAAGTATCAACCCGGAATCACCCACAATGGCAACAGAATGAAACATACCATCCAGAATTATTTACCACGAAAAACACAAAACACCACGAAAGAAAAAGAGGGTGAGCCTGGATAAAATCCGGGCCGAGCGGAGCGAGCAGGAGGTCGCAACTGCCACGTACCATCCGGAACCAAAGTATCCCCTACTCATTCAACACGGCCGGCCAAGCCGTTCCATGGCACCCGGACTTCCTATACTGTTGGGCAAATTCCATTGACTTAAGAGGAATCCGGATGGCACCGGGCCGGTCAGGTAGTGCAGGTACAAACCCGGAGAACCCTCCCGAAGCGGGTAGCCCCGGATGCAATCCGGGGTTGTCGCAGACAACAGGAAACTGCCAGAGCAAACGCACAATCCAGAACAACAAAGCCCACCCGTTCATCGTAGGGGTCGACCCATGTGTCGACCCGCCTGGCAAGTATCAACCCGGAATCACCCACAATGGCAACAGAATGAAACATACCATCCAGAATTATTTACCACGAAAAACACAAAACACCACGAAAGAAAAAGAGGGTGAGCCTGGATAAAATCCGGGCCGAGCGGAGCGAGCAGGAGGTCGCAACTGCCACGTACCATCCGGAACCAAAGTATCCCCTACTCATTCAACACGGCCGGCCAAGCCGGTCCGTGGCACCCGGAAACCTCTCTATCAGGTTGCAATGTCCCCTCTATCCGCCCGCAGTACCCGCGCGGCGATCCCCCAAAACGACCAATCCTGCAGGTAGCTTCGCCCCCGTTACCATTTGCTGGAACCGTTCTCTATCATCAGAAAACCATTTTGAAAAATCGGTTTAATATTCTCTATTCAAATCTCACAGGCAGGGATATACTATTATTATAGAGTCTATTGAATGGCTCGCTGTTTCATCAAAAACCGACAGGGAACGGTTGTGTTCACAATACTTCAGACGATTGTGTGTCTGCTCGCCTGCACTCCTGGAGTAGCAGAGCGCTCTGCCACAGCAGTCTGTGATCTACCACATGCCTGGAATGCACGTAGCGTCGCAGCCGGGAATACCACGGACTGCTCAGAGACTTATGTCTTTTGCCCGCAGCCTGACCGGTCTTCTCAAAACGCTATCCGACAGGGAAGCGGCGGATTAACTGGCACCGGTCTCCGCAACTCTGGTTTTGACAGCGCTTTCCCCACGCACGATGACAAAGCTTTTTGTCGAATCTCAGGCCGATATGCGGCAGGCACCTTTCATGCCTCCGTGCTTTCCGGCATTTCTTTACAGGTCCTCTTCTGTACGTGGCTGACGTGATGGATTGAGCCCCGGGCACTGCGCTTTCGGGGTCTCCGTCGTCAGCCTGGATCGGATGTCTCAAGTTCCGATCATCGTTTTCTGCTGCCAACGCATTTCATGATGCTGTCATGCTGATGACAGACAATCTCGATGCGCACATCGACTACCCGAAACCCGGCAGCACTTTCACCAGAAGTCTTTCCCTTAGATCCACAGGACCGTCTATCATGCAACGTAAAATCATATCGAACGTCAGTAACAAACCAAAAACTCTTCCGCAACAGAACGGAACAATTGACAATTCTGTGAGAGATCCCGCACTCGAGGAGCTGCTCAAAAATGTAAATCGACTGCTGCAGGCTGACGCGCCTGCGAAAGCGCTGGAACTGATAACGAAATCGAAAATCAAATCACCCGGAATCAAAAATGCGACCGCGGTCTGTCAACTTCGACTGGGAAACGCACAGGTGGCGATTGATATTTATCGCAGTTTCCTGCTGAATAAAGCGATTTACCTGAGAGCTGACGCCCCGGTTATCTACAGGGTTAATTTCGGCGTCGCTTTATTCATGAATAAAAATCTACCGGGAGTCAGCAGCCTGTTGTTTGAATTGAGGGACGAAACACATCCCTCCCTGGAAAAGCTGAGGGCAGCAGTCGCAGCCTGGAAGAAAAAGCTCACGATCTGGCAACGGTTACAATTAATCTTTGGCAGCCATCCCGCTGTTCCGATCGAACTCGGCTATCCTCCGGGTGATCTCGAATAGTAAAAAACACAAACCCAGTCTGACAGAAATCCGGGCCCGCGGGCCCGGTTCAGTCCGCTCACGCTTTGAAACGCATTGAATGATCGCCAGACTGCACCCGACAGTTCTGGCTTTCTGTCACGGGTATTTCTCCAGAGCCACTTCTGAGGGATAGCGGAAACGGTTCCCGGAACCTTTAATCTTGTCGTTCAACGTAGGGGCCGACCCATGTGTCGACCCGCCTGGCGAGGATCATCCCGGCATCGCACACAATGGCAACAACTGAGACACCCCAAACAGATTTTACGACCAAGAAAAACACAAAACCCCACGAAAGGAAAAAGAGGGTGAGCCCGGATGCATGTCCGGGCCGAGCGCAGCGAGCAGGAGGTCGCCGCTGCCGCGTACCACCCGAAACAGGGCTGCTACTCTACTCGACACGGCCGGACAAGCCGGCCATGGCACACGGCCGTCGTATACTGTTGGGCATATTCCGATGACTTAAGAGGCTTTCGGGTGTCACGGGCCGGTCCGACAGTGCAGGTACAAACCCGGAGAATCCTCCCGAAGCGGGTAGCCCCGGATGCAATCCGGGGTTGTCGCAGACAACGGGAAACTGCCAGGGCAAACGCACAATCCAGAACCACAAAGCCAACCTGTTCATCGTAGGGGTCGACCCATGTGTCTATCCGTCTGGTGAATCTCGGTGATGGAACACGGTTCCCGGAACCTTTAAATGTGATGTTCGCTGCAATTCCGCGAGATCACCCACGAATGTCACGTTATCTCTGATGTCGGGGAGGCTGCCGCGGCGGATTGAGCGGAATGACAAGAGTCAGCCTGGGGGCAAGCTCATTACATATTTCTCTACCAGTCCGGCAGCCCCTTCTTCATCTCCCTGGTTGCTCGTTTGGGATCGAATTCGTCGGGATCAAATGAGCCTCCCCATTCCATATACTCTTGGTGAGATTCGTGCTGCGGGTCGGCCAGTGCTTCCAGGTAAAACGCATAGCCCCAAATCCCGCCTATGTCTTCGGGGGGACAGGCTTGCTCGCCTTCCAGACAGAGCGGGTATTTTCGGTTCTTCTCCAGCGGAAGTTGGCCTTCGAACAATACTTCATGTTCCCAGCTGTCACCAAAGTCGTATTCGTACTTGAAGGAAAACCGCTTCTTTTTCCGGGGGAGGATCTGACTGAGATTCGTGGCAGTTGAGTCCAGGCAATGAAAGCCTCCGGAACCATCGTCGAGCAGTTCAGGGTCACCATACCGTTCCCCGTTGATCTCAAACTGATGCAGGTGCGAGTTGGTCCAGCCCATAGCAGACTGGATGTGTTCGTGCAGTTTGTCGAGTGTGCAATCCTGAACCTGAATCCGCCTCCAGATCGATGGTTCGAATTTGAGCAGCGAGATCTTGAACTGATAGAGCAGATCCGGATTCGGTTCCTGCCTGGGTTGCGACATGATCTCTTCCAGCTGTTCAGTCCTCGCTGCAATCCCTTCTTCCAGCTGATCCAGCAGATGCCAGATAATCTCCAGCAGTACCACCTGATTCTGGGCATTGCTTTTCAGCAGTTCCCCTGTCAGAGACAATGTCAAGCTGGAGACTTCTTCAACTGTGACAGGTTTTTCCTTCGACAGCTTGTTCTTGATCCGCTTCGACAGACTGGATATCAGCAATAGCGCATCTCGCTGTTCCGGTTTCAGACAGAAGTTTTCGAGCGGTTTTTTTTTGATACGAAGTTCCTCGATGGCTATCAGTGCCATTGTTGTAGATTCAGTGATGTCAAAAATCTGATCTGAAATCACCTGTTTTCTGCGAGCATCATCCATTATTAAGACCTGCGGAGACTCTTCATCAGTGTATGTATCGAGCAGACTGCGAATTTTCTTCAATATGGCATCGAGTTGCTGTTGTTTCTTCTCGTCTTCGAAATGTTCAAACCCTGCAGCGATGTCATCGCCGAAGTCGTACAGGTCGTCGAGGTTCAGCATCACCGGTTTCCCGGTCGATGTTTCCCGAATGATCTGTTCGTAATCCTGGTCGAGGCACAGTTGGTTATCAAGGATCAACTTCCGCTCGGCAGCGGTCAGTTTGAGGGGCACTTTTTCGCCGGATTGAGTCTGTTTTCTGCTAGACATCTTGGCTTCCTTATGGTTGTCGAAATTCATTCAGCCAGTCGCAACCAGTCTAGCAACTCGCGCAGGATACTGACAGGCAAAAAAACGATCGACGGTACTGGTCCAATCCCAGAGTAACCCACCCGAAGCGGGTCGCCTCGATGCAATCCAGGGTTGTCTCAGACCACCGGAATCTGCCAGGGCAAACGCACAATTCAAAACAATAAAACCAACCTGTTCATCGTAGGGGTCGACCCATGTGTCGACCCGCCTGGCGAGTATCAACCCGGAATCACCCACAATGGGAATAGAATGATACATCCCATCCAGAAATATTTACCACGAAAAACACGAAACCCCACGAAAGAAAAACGAGGGTGAGCCCGGATAAAATCCAGGCCGAGTGCAGCGAGCATAGCGAAAACGGTTCCTGGAACCATTAATCTTGCTCGAGATTGTCGTAGGGGGTTCCTTGCCCTTCAGATCATTGAAAAGCTCCCTCTTTGTATTCCACACAGGTCCAGGCAGTTTTTTCCACTCTCTGATTGATCCAATAAAATCGACGTCGGTTCCTGGCGCCATGGCAGGTTTCCAGAGTGCCAGGCAACTCAGGACTGCCGACCATACTCGGATTTAATTGGAAGTAGTGCGACAGTAATTTCCCATCACTGTTTCCCACGGATGGTTCTCTCTGCCATGTTGCGCCATTAATTATCAGCTCATCTGGAGCTTCCACGGCTGCTGCCTGACTGTGAGGGCTCTCATCGCTGGAGCAAACAGAAAGAATGCGGAATTAAACAATCAAAGGAACTAAGAGAACGCGAGTCGTGGGATCAGTCTGTTGATTAAAACAACACATCTGGAATTTCAGAGAAGGTCTGCAAAGAATAGAAAGGCAGGCATGCTGATACTCTAGATCGCATCAAATTTAACCATAGCAACTCTCAGCCTGGTTATACTCGGTCCAAATGGCACTGGAGAGGCTACAGTAAAACTGGACACAGTTTAAAATTCGCCGAGCACATTGCCATCAATCCTGCTGAATAGATTGCGTAATCTTTCCAGATGGATATTTTCGCCTTATAAGCGAACACTGCTATCACAGAGAAGTACGTTGGCTCCACCGACATGCAGACTCCGCGCACCAGCAACGATCTCTCCATGATGAACGACATCAGGAGTCGGAGAGTTAGGAAATTGAATTCAAAAGCAATGGAGTTGTATGTGAAATAATGACAGGGTATTTCCCCCAAATGCACATTATTCAGGTGATTGTAAAAGTGGCTTAGGCGGGGGAACATCATTGATCGGGCAATGATCAAGGCTCGACCCTGAGTGGATTGCTGCACTCACTAAAAGCAATGGTCTTTCTGTCTGGACAAAAACCATTCTCTAAGCATCACTAAATGCCGAATCTATCCCCACTTTTGTAAAATACCAATTCCTCTCAGTTCTTAATAAATTAACTGGCATTACAGGCATCTCTTTGGTACTGTATTGTTCAATGGTTTTTTGTATAGATTCTGTACGAGAACACTATTTGTCAATCCGATTCTCTGGTTTTCAAGCAATCCACTCCTGTAATTTTCAAACTTTCAAATTACTGAATTCGAAAATCACCACTGAACCTGCTCAGTCTGGCTATAAGGTCTTCTGCATCATGCTCCTGATGAACTGGCTTAGGTCGATCTCAAAGCGTTGTCGTTCCCCCCGCGTACACAGCCGCAACCGCGCTCGACGCCTGACTCGGCAGCGGAATTCTGTAAATCCTGTCCAGGGCCACGTTCGCTCAAGCACGAACATTGAACAGTTGGAAGACAGGACGCTGCTGACGTCTGTTTTCAATATCAGCAGTGAATACTTGATTGATGAAGGCGATTCGGGATACACAATTTATACATTCACTGTTACAAGAACACGCGAGACTCAAGGAGGCCTCAATTCTGTTGCAT
>NZ_CAXAVM010000289.1:0-6326 GCF_963972345.1 uncultured Gimesia sp.
CGACTGTTGATCCGCCCATCGAGTCTCAGCATGTCGAGATTGGCTGTTCCATAGCGGGCAAATCCGGTCCAGCGGAGCAGGTGAATGTCGCGCAATCCGCCGGGCGAGCGTTTGATATCAGGTTCCAGCTGCATGACCGCGCCGCCATGCTGTTTCCGTTCCTGCCAGCGTGCTTCGACGCACTGATCGAAGAATACGCGTCTGCGAAATAAAATGACGTGCCGATAAAAAGCGCGGATCAACTGTTCGGCGAGATGCTCATCTCCCCAGATGGCACGGGCTTCGATCATCGCTGTGGCGAATTCCGGTTCGGTACGAGCCATCTTGACGGAGTCGGCAATGGTTCTCAGGCTGTGACCGAGCTTTAAACCGGCGTCCCAGCAGTTGCGTACGATGTCACCAACAAACGCGGCGAATTCCTCATCCACCTGGTTGCGATACAGGAACAGCAGGTCCACATCGGAGTAGGGGGCCATCAATCCGCGACCGGAACCGCCTATGACCAGAATGGAACAGTTCTGAATCAGTAATTTCTGATGCCCTTCAGAGAGTTGCAGAAACTGATCCTGAATAATCTGCAGCAGAAGCTGTTCAATGGATTCCGCAATCGCCGTGGCAATCTGCAGACCACTTGCGCCATGGCGCAGGAGTTCCTGACCGCGTTGTCTGGCGTGCTCTACTTTCGTGCGATAGACAACGAATTGCTGTTCAGAGCAGGAGGTCGACGTATGTGACATCATCAATTCCAGGCTGAAACGAACGCGAACAAAAGAGGCCCGGATTCAAGACAGAAATTCTGCTTATGGATCAGACCGCTTCCGGACCAGTTTCTCCCGTACGGATTCGAATGACTTCATCAAGACTGGTAATGAAAATTTTCCCGTCACCAATCTGACCGGTACGGGCTATCTGCGTGATCGTTTCCACGGTTTTGGGAACCATATCGTCCTGGACCACAATCTCGAGTTTCACTTTCGGTAGAAAGTCTACAATGTATTCATTGCCTCGATAGGTTTCCTTGTGACCACGCTGACGACCAAAACCCCGGACTTCACTGACAGTCATGCCACTAATGCCAATTTCAGAAATGGCATTTTTGACTTCTTCAAGTTTATAGTGGCGAATGATTGCCTGAATCTTTTTCATTGCACGTACTTTCGAAAACCGTAATTTCAGTCAGCCTGCCTGATGTAAAGCACAAGGGGCAAAAAACGCCCCTCGCTTTACAGTCATCTATTTACAGAGCGGTATCGCCGGCTTCACCGGTGCGGATCCGGATAATATCTTCGATTGGTATTACGAAGATTTTTCCATCGCCGATCTGTCCGGTGCGTGCTGATTCCAGGATCGTATCCACAACAGCCTTAACCTGGTCATCGGGAACGATGACTTCCATTTTAGCCTTCGGTAGAAAATCCACGGTGTATTCGGCACCACGGTACTGTTCTTTGTGGCCTTTCTGGCGACCAAAACCACGTACTTCAGACACGGTCATGCCCTGTACACCAATTTCTGTCAGAGCATCTTTAACTTCTTCCAGTTTGAAATGTCTGATGACAGCTTCCACTTTTTTCATCGGAATCATACTCCCAGAAAAATGCCCGGATTTCTTCCAGCGCTTTCAGAAACCCAGACGACTATCGCACTTAGATATTATATCGCAATTGTCGGGAAATCTCGATACCCCAAATTGATTTCCCGAAAAAACAATCAGAAGTATTGGCCAGACAGGCCTTTCGGAACAAAATTCCTGAAAATGAGAACGAGAGTCGACCAGGGGCCGACTCTCGGCTTTCCCATTTTACAGGAAGATGTATCCTTCTTCTCCATGCTGGCTCAAATCGAGCCCCTGAATTTCACCATCTTTGCTGACGCGCAGACCCATTGTCAGATCGATCAGCTTCAGAATGATAATTGTTCCGATCACGGAAATCAGTATGGCAGCACCCACGCTGACGAACTGATTGATCAACTGTTGAGAATTTCCCTCCAGTAAACCGGAACCATCTGCATTTCCTGTAATGGCTCTGGTGGCAAAGACACCGGTGAGCAGTGCTCCCACGGTTCCTCCGACGCCATGTACGCCAAAGGCATCCAGAGAGTCATCGTATTTGAATTTGGATTTCAGACTTGTGCAGGCAAAATAACAGGCAAAACCGGCGATCAGTCCCAGGATAATCCCCGACAGAGGGGTGACCGTACCACAGGCGGGCGTAATACAGACCAGTCCGGCGACCGCTCCCGAACAGGCTCCCAGAATACTGGATTTCCCATTGAAGAACCATTCCGCCACCGCCCAGGCCAGGACACCTCCTGCCGCTGCCAGATGGGTTGCTACAAACGCATTAACAGCTGCAGGATTGGAACCGACGGCGCTGCCGGCGTTGAAACCGAACCAGCCCACCCAGAGCATGGTCGCGCCGATGAATGTATATGTCAGGTTATGCGGCGGCATGGGTTCCTGTCCATATCCCAGGCGTTTGCCCAGCAGAATGGCACAAACCAGAGCGGAGAATCCAGAACTGATATGCACCACAGTTCCTCCCGCAAAGTCAAACGCCGGGTAGAGCGCATTTTCATTCCATTCACATAACCAGCCCGTATCTGACCAGACCCAGTGAGCAATGGGGCAATAGATCAATGTTCCCCACAGAACAGAAAATACCACCATCGAACTGAATTTCATGCGTTCCGCGAAAGCACCACAGATCAGGGCAGGAGTGATAATAAAGAACATCATCTGAAAGACCATGAACAGTGATTTGGGAATCGAACCATTGGCGGGAATGACGACCGCACCATCCTGCCAGGAAGGGATGACTCCTTTGAGCAGAATATGGTCAAAACCACCCACAAATCCACCGAGGATATCGGAGCCGAATGCCAGGCTGTAGCCCCAGAGTGCCCAGACGATCGACATGAGTCCCATCAGGAACACACACTGCATCATCACGCCCAGAATGTTCTTTTTGCGAACCAGTCCGCCATAAAACAAAGCCAGTCCGGGAGCAGTCATCATCAGCACTAACGCCGAGGCGACCATCATCCAGGCGATGTCGGCATTGTTGAATTCAGCGGCCGCTTCTTCCTGGGCTGGTGCTTCTGCACCGGATCCCAGTGCATGCGGGGGCGCAGCTTCGTCGGCGAAGATCTGTCCCGTTCCGGATAAACTCAAGAAAAATGTCAAAAATGTACAGTACGCAATCTGTCTGTAGACTCTCCTCATTATGAAGGCCTTTCCGAGCGCGAAAAAATGTCAAAGCAGTGAGCGAGCGCTTTGGTTCCCTGATTTGATCGGATGATCTGCTTGGCGGATGAATCGCTTCAGACGATTGTGCGAGCAGGCAGTTTCATCTAAATTGATTTTTTCATCGAACCGCAATTGCGATTGAATGAGACAGACTTCACCATATCCTCATCCAGCATGATCTTACGATCAAATCAGTTAACGCGTCAGTCTACCAAAGCCCTGCAGCAAAATCACCCAAGAATGAACTGGTTTTGTTCAGGAATGGTTAAGATCTGACGAGAGTGAGAACAGGACATTTGAATAGTACTTTTTTACCTGGAATCTTGTTTTTTGCAGGGGCTGTCGTCGGTCTGCTGGTGAATGCCTGGGTCCGATTCATGACCCTTAAGCCGGTCGTTCGTCCTCTCACGCGCTGCGAAGTCTGTGGCGCACGTGTCCGGTTCTGGAAATTGGTGCCGGTGCTGCGCTGGCTACCGTTTCAAAACCGGTGTCGTGAGTGTTCTGCGCGACTGCCACGCTCCGAGGTTCTACTGGAAATTTTAACTGGTGCGCTGTTTGTCCTCTTTTATTTTATGGCTGTGCAGATGCGTTGTCTCGAAGTGCCCTCGGTCCGGCCCTCCGGGGAAATGCTCGGCTGGCGACTGCTTTATTTATACGTGTTACTGACTCTATTGGTGGCAGCTACCAGTATCGACTTTCGCGAGTACCTGATTCCCGATCAGATTACTTTTCCCGGCATGCTGGTTGGTGTGCTGGGCGCTACGATCGCCGGCCACCTGCAGATCATTCATCTGTGGGTAGACTGGAACCAGGCGGTCCCGGGCCTCACCGGACCTTATATTCCCGAATGGATCAAAGCGCATTCACACTGGCATGGATTGAGCTGGAGCCTGACAGGATTGATCATCGGCGGCGGTCTCACCTGGGGTCTGCGGCTGGTGTCATCGGTATTGCTGGGCCAGGAAGCGCTCGGACTGGGGGATGTGACGCTGATGGCGATGGTGGGCAGTTTTCTGGGTTGGCAACCGATCCTCCCGATCCTGCTGCTGGCCCCGCTGTGTGGCATCCTGATTGGATTTCTCACACGTGTGATGACGGGAAAAACGTATCTGCCTTACGGCCCGTATCTGTGCGCTGCTACGATGATTGTGCTGATGGGCTGGAAGTGGTTCTGGCTGGCGGAGTGGCCGGCCAGTGTTCCCGGCGCGGCTCCGGAATTTTCGATTCGTCAGTTATACGGCGATGGCCTGGCGCTGGTGATGATTGGCGGGATTGCCATGGGGGCACTGATCCTGTTGCTGATCCTGTTACGGGTCTACAGGGCCATTCCTGTAAAACGCCGTTAATTCAGAGTGAGGCAGGGCAGGGGATCATCCCTGGATCAAATCAGATCCAGCTTCTTATGGCGGCGTTGGGGAGGTCGCGAACAATCATCGCAGATGCCGTAGACTTCGAGGCGATGCTCATTCATGCGGAAGTTGATCTGTTCCGCAAGCTTTTCCAGAATCTCGGCGATCTCTTCATTATGAAATTCAAACAGTTCGCCACAGCTTTTGCAGATGAAATGATCGTGTTGAGGATAGCCGTAATCGTGCTCGTAGACATCCCTGTCGTTGGTCCGGGCCACTTTGCGCAATAGACCAGCTTCTTCCAGTGACCCCAGTGTTCGATACACGGTCGAACGACTGACGCGGCGGCCGGTTTTCTGTAATTTCATGCGTTCGACCAGCTGGTCGGCGTCGAAATGTTCGTGGGACGAGAAAACCTCAGCAACGATTAACTCTCGTTCCTGTGTGAGTCTCATTCCCTTGGTGGCCAGGTACTCTCTGAATTTCTCTGTAGGAGAAACCGCGATTTCCAGGCTTTCAAAATTGAGCACGGTTTAATTCTTTCTCGTCTGATTTCTCTACTACGACCGAGACGCGGTTTATTCAGAATCAGAGATCTGATCCAGCATACGGCTCAAAGCTGCCTCCAGCTTTTCATCCGTATCATAAGTTCCGTCGTCGATAGCCGCCTTGATTTGTGCTAACCGCTCTGCACGCATATCGGAGTTGTTCGTCATTTCATCCAGCATTCGACCGGCAGAAGAAATCTCCAGTTCATCCTGAGGAGAGGAGATCGGCTTCGAAGCAGGTGTCTGTTTGAAGTTGGTGTTGCTCGGACCGTTCTGCTTACTGATAGGCAGAGATCCGGAAATAGAACTGGTGCCGTTAACATCCATGGCGGCATTCCCCCTGTCACGTGGTCCTGAACCTGTCGGGGGAGAATTCTCCCGACCGTTAGTTACTGTATGAGGTTCATGATATCGTAAGACGGGGGATCGATTCAACTGGTAGTCTGCAGTCATGGCCAATTCTTTCATTGAATTCACTGAATTTCCAATGTTTTTGCCACTTAATGAAGCAAAAGAACACCAGTTTCCAGATTATTATCAATATTGAATGTAGAATGGCTTCCTGCACATCCTCCAGCTCAATGGAGTTAAAACGAGTTTTCGGCTTAATTGTAAGACATGTTCCTATGTCTTTACGGCCTCATTCGTTGAGGGGAGTCTGAACCTTAATTCAATCGACTGACTGCTTGTCAAAAGTTTAATTCCGAAAGTGGAATTCATTTGAACGTGACAGGACTCGACCGCTGGTAACGATTCTGCCGATTATGCGATACAGGAAAAATCAGCCTGTAAGAGGTTTGAGGAATGTTGCGGTTAAGTCTATTCTATCAAACGATTTTTGGGGGGGAGAAGGTTATCCCCGGGCATACGGGCCGGTGGCAATTCCCTGGTACTGATCGAGGCCTGCCTGTAAAGCGGCGCGGACGGCTGAGGGGACCTGTTCAATCTGGGCGCGACTGATGTCCAGATGCGTGCAGGCTCGCAGGGTGGAATTGCCCATGGCTCCGATTCCGACACCTTCTTTTTTGAGAGCAGCCGCCAGCTGCATCGCATTTCCCAGCTCCGGGTGGACATCAAAGAAGACAAGGTTGGTCTCCGTATTCTCAGGATTGATGGAGATCCCTTCAATTTCAGCCAGTTGCTCAGCGAGGAGGCGGGCATTGTCATGATCTTCCTGCA
>NZ_CAXAVM010000290.1:0-6325 GCF_963972345.1 uncultured Gimesia sp.
AGAAGGGCACGGCATCGCCAAATGGATTAATCAACATGGGATTACCGGCATCGTGCTGGAATACCGCATGCCCCACGGCCGCTCGTATGTGCCGCTGCTGGATGCACAACGGGCGATTCGTTTGGTACGGGCGAATGCAAAACGCTGGGACATCGATCCGGATCGGGTCGGCATCATGGGCTTTTCCGCCGGCGGACACCTGGCTTCAACAGCGGCGACGCATTTTGACAAGGGGGATCCCCAGGCCAAAGAAGCGATCGACCGCGAAAGCAGTCGCCCCGATTTTGCCATCCTGGTGTACCCGGTCGTCACGATGGGTGACAGTACGCATGGGGGCTCGCGAAAAAATCTGCTGGGTAACAATCCCACGCCGGAACTGGTGGAACTGTTCTCCAATGAAAAACAGGTGACGGCACAGACACCACCCATCTTCCTGGCGCATGCGGTCGACGACAAACCGGTGCCCATCAAAAACAGCCAGGATCTGTACGCAGCATTGCAGGCAAAGAAGATTCCTTCCCAACTGCTGGAACTCCCTTCCGGCGGACACGGTCTGAACGGCTACAAAGGCCCGATGTGGGATGCCTGGCAGAAGCAGTCACTGGAATGGCTGGCGAAACTGAAAATCATTCCCGAACAGGATGCGAAAGATTGAAGAATGATTCTGATTGAACAGGAGATCTGATGCGTCGCAAGCAGAAGCAACCGAAAGTACAGCAGACGGTTTCGATTCCGGAGGATTTCCAGGAATTCATGCAGCATGTGCACGAGTTGATTGAAACCGAAGATGAGTTAGCCCTGATGGAATCGGATGATCTGCTGCAATGTGAAAGCGCTTATGGCGGTTTAATGGATGAGGGCTCTCGGGAATATGGTTTTACCTATTTTCCCGAAACGAAGGCTGTATCGAACAGGCGCCCCAAATGGGAACTCGAACTGGATGCGGTTGACATCGCGAATATTTGTGAGGGCTCGAAGACAACATTCCAAGTCTGGGGCTGTCAGAGTCCCGACTGTGAGTGCCTGTTTTCAAATCCGGAAGAGACATGTTTTTATTGTGACTATGTTGATGAAGTCACTTAACCTGAAAGTAGTAGAAATCACGAAGTTTGTCTGACTGCTTTCTCAGGCACTTCGAAAGGGTAAGAACATGACCAACCCGTCGCCTGCCCATAGTGTTCAGGAATTCAAACTCGTTGCAATAATATGTATCGGGATCAAGGTTCTCTCAATTGTTTTTTATGCTGCCTTTTTTGCCTGGTATTATTTCGCGAAAGCCGGTGATCCAGATGTGCTGGCGGTCGGTATCTGCGGAACAGCATTGTTCAGCCACCGGACAACCAGATTTCTCGTTAACTACGGCGAAACTCTTCTGGAATGCCGGGATCGTAAATTGATCGTTCCGTTCATCATTGTGCAGGTGCTGACGTTTGCTGCTTATTTCACTCTGCTCCTGATGTTTTTTTTCTCGCCCGCCCCCTATTATTTTCTGCTGGTGGCCTGGGGAATCGGAACTGCTGTTTCTGAATTCCTCGCGAATCGTTTCCTGGATCAACGGCTTGCGCGTCAACTGGGACTGACGATGGATCAGAAAACGGAAGCAATGAAGATCGGCGTGAATGTGCTGGCGTGGATGAGCTATCTGTTGTTGTTCTACTATTTTGCTAGTTCAAAATATGTCCAGTTTCCGACGACGATGGCCTGTATCCTGGGTGTGGCATTGTTTCATTTCTTCGCCATTAAGCCGCTCGTAAATAAAAAAACGCTGCTGCTTAATCGCCAGGATCAGAACGAAGATCAGGATGCAAGCTGATAATTTATGACTCTCTGTTTTCTCATTCGCTAATAAATTAGCTTTTCGTATTGACACGCCAGGGTGAAACGCTAATAATTTAGCGTATTGGTTTTGTCGTCAATTCAAGGAATCGGAAATGTCACAGCACATCGAACTCAGCAGGCGGGAACGCCAGATTATGGATTCGATTTATTCGCGGGGGGAAGCGACCGTGCTGGAGATCCAGGGGGATCTGCCCAATCCGCCGACTCCCACTGCGATTCGCACCATGCTTCGTATTCTGATGGAAAAGGCCATCGTGCGCAGGCATAAGCGGGGACGCGAGTTTGTGTATGCACCCACGTCTGCCCGACGACCTGAAGGAACCAAAGCGTTGAGGCATGTGATTCAGACGTTTTTTGATGGTTCGTTCAAGCAGGCTTTGGCGGCGCAATTGACCAGTGGCGATGAAAGGCTGACCGACGACGAATTGCGTGAGATGGTCAAACTAATCAAGGCAGCGCGCGAAAAGGGGAATTAAGCGATGGAAAGCACGTGGAAACTCATTGCGTTGGTCGGGCAGCCCGATTTCCTGCTGGACCTGGTGATCAAGTCGACGGTCATTCTGGTGGCCGCCTGCCTGGTGTCGCGCCTGCTGCGACAAGCCAGTGCGTCCGTTCGGCATTCGGTCTGGGCAGTCGCGTTGCTGGCGGTGCTGGCGTTACCAGTTTTCAACGTGTGGATGCCCAAATGGACGCTGGAAACAGTTTCTCTGAATCAGGCGAATGCTTCCAGCCAGGTTCAGACGCCGTCGGCAGCAGTGCCTGTGAATCAAACCAGGTCATCTGTTCCAGCAGACGTTTCTGTCAGCCAGTCGCAGGAATCGCCTGTTGCAGAATTGAAATCTCAGTCGATGGTTCAAAACAACAGCTCCCAGGCGGCTTCGTCTTTGCTTTCGCTGACATTGCCGTGGTTGAGCGTATGCTGGCTGACAGGCGGGGTGCTGATGTTGCTGCGGCTGGCACTGATGCCGGTTCGACTCTGGCTGGTCCGTCGGCAGTGTGAAGTCATCTCGGAAGGTCGCCTGTTTGAAATGCTGCAGACCTGTCGCGAATTGCTGGAGTATTCGCAGCCAGTCGCATTGCTAGTGAAAGAGGAGTGGACGTTGCCGATGACGTGGGGCTGGCGGCGTGCCTCGATCCTGCTGCCACGCGAAGCAGAGCAGTGGTCGGAGCAGGAACTCCGTTGTGCGCTGCTGCATGAAATGGCGCATGTCGCGCGGCGTGATTGCCTGCTGCAACTGTTTGTGCAACTGACGTGCGCGATCTACTGGTTTCACCCACTCGTCTGGTTGGTTGCCCGCGGAGTGCATCTTGAACGGGAACGTGCCTGCGATGACATGGTCTTACAGCAGGGAACACGGGCTTCCGACTACGCCGACCAGTTGCTGCAGGTAGTCTCGCGTTGTCAGTCAGGCAGCAGGCTCAAGTATCTGGCCGTTTCGATGGCCTCACGCAATGGTTTTACGGAGCGACTGCAGGCGATTCTCCAGGAGACCCGGGATCGTCGATCGGCTGGTGTTCGCACGCAGGTGACTCTCGCGATGATGTTTTTTGGATTGACGGGCCTGCTGGGTATCTTCCCGGTCGCTTTTAGCGGGATCGTTCATGCACGGCAGCCCGAAACAAATCAGGGGGGTGAACAGCAATCGAGGCCAGAATCGCTCAGGCAATCATCACAGGCTCAACCTCCAGAGAAACTGGAAGAACGATCCGTACCCGTAAAGCCAGCTCCTGATTTGCCGTCGAATGCACAGCGTCCGCAACAGCATCAGCGACAGTCCCGACAGGAATCGCTTCCCGTCGCTCCGGCTCAAAAACCTTTCAAAAATGGCAGTCGTCCTGATCAGGTTCAGAATTTAAATCGACCGGCGGTACGCTCATTGAACATTGTGTTTGCCCATGATCCGGGGATTGGAAATTATGATGGCATCGTGGGGCGTCCGGGCGATGTGTGGAATTCCGTCGACATCGGCACCACGGCGGTTGACTATATGCGGTATAGCGATGCCAGCCCGAGCACCGCCCGGCTGCGCGTGAGCCGTCACGATGGTGAATGGGGCATCAAGGGGCAGAGCGGAATCTTCCAGGGCTATATTTATCACAACTGTCGTTGTGTGGATCTGGAAACCAAAGTGCTGGATCTGCCAGCGGGCAAATACAAAATATACGTGTTCGCGCACGGCGATGCACCGGATCAGAGTGCGGAGATCGAACTGAAAGTCGGCAAGCGGGTGGTGGGCAGAAAAGCGACCGCCAATGATGGGACCTGGGACTATCGCACAGAACCGTACCGCGAAGGTCTGCAGTATGTCAGCTTCAACTTCAACAAGCGGGCAGGCGAAGAAGTGACGCTCATCAGCCATCGCGGCCCCAGCGGGTATTCGATGTTCAATGCCATTCAGATCGTTCCACTGACGAAAGCGGTGGGCCAGCCGCAATACCTTCCTTCCCTGTCAGAGATGCGGTAGAACTGAGCCGACAGGACAACTTGTCTGAGCTCGATCTTGAGTACCAGGACTGCGATCACTCACTGTCCGCGCTGACTTCCCATGAGCCACGCTGATCGGAAATCAACCACATGCCGTCCAGTTTTCAGTTTTTCTGCACATGACACTCGTTGAGGCTGATGCAGTATTGTGCATCAGCGCCCGTTCTTAAGGGCTCTGGTAAGGGGATCTGTCCCGAAACGGAGCCTGCTTGGCATAGCATATGCTCTTTCCCTGATCTGCCGAGACTTTCAAACCAGCAACTCCAGCGGGTGTGAACAGGTCCGTCGGCTCTGACACCGTCCGGGTTCCCCTTCTGTACGGCGCAGGTCGAGGAAACATATCAGATGTACCGTCAAGGAAAAGGACAGAATGATGCAACGCACGCAGTTCAGCAGATTATTTATGCTCAGTGTAATGATCGGCATACTATGCACGTCTTTTGCACCCGCATTGAAGTCACAGGAGCAGGAGAAAGCACAGGACAAACCCAAACTGCCCGATCAGACTTATATGCCTGTGGTCATAGACAAACCTTTTGAAGAGGTCATGCAGGCGGATGTAGAGAAAAAACCGAAGTTGATGCAGCGTCAGGAAAATCTGTTTCAGAACCGCTATGACATGAGCGATCAACCCTCGGAAACCATGATGTCGGGCGGCCGCAAAGCGGTGCAGGAGGGAGTACGTGTGAAGCTGCCCGAAGGCGTGACCTGGGAACAACTCTCGGCGGCGACTCCCGAACGCATTAAAGAGACCAATACGTTTCCGTATGGCTTCCGTCCGTTGCCGCATGCCAATCATCCGGTCGGGGGGCAGGTCTTTCCCAAGAATCAGATTGATGCGATACAGAAACTGGAAAACCGCGATCTGTCCCGTTTTGATATCGATTTCGATCTGCCCGATCATTTGACACCCGAATTTCCTCCGCCGATCTTTCTTTCCAATCGTCCCGACCTGGGTGATATTTCACAGGGACAGGTGCTGTCGATCAAGAATTATTACAAATTGCTGAAAGGGAAAGTGACTCCCGTGCAGATGGAAGGCATGCGTCTGCTGCTGACTCCTTTCCCGCAACAGCAGTTCAACCAGACAGAAGATCGTAAAGTGAAAGAGGCGAGCCTGGGTGTGACCTGCCTGGACTGTCATGTGAACGGTCACACGAATGCGGCCTTTCATTTAACCCCGGATGTGCGACCGCAGGAGGCACGTTTTCGGATTGATACCGTCAGTCTGCGGGGCATGTTCAATCAACAGATTCACGGTTCAAAGCGTTCGTTGCGAAGCGTCGAAGATTTCAGTGAGTTCGAACAACGGACCGCCTATTTCGACGGCGACCATGTGATTGCCGCCAAGAAAGGCGTGCATCTTCCCGATCGCAGCGATGCCGTCTCGATGATGGCGCAGATGCAGAATATGCTGGATTTCCCCCCGACTCCCAAACTGGATGTCTTCGGGAAACTGATACCGGAAAAAGCAACGGAACTGGAACTGCAGGGGCAGGAAGTTTTCTTCGGCAAAGGTCGTTGTGCCGAATGTCATCCGGCTCCGTTTTATCTGGATAACAAAATGCATGATCTGCACCTGGAGCGGTTCTACAAGCCGGAAATGATCAGCGATCAGTACAATATGGTGGATGGACCGATTAAAACTTTCACACTGCGTGGGATTAAAGATTCTCCCCCGTATCATCACGATGGTCGTCTGATGACGCTGGCGGATACGGTGGAGTTCTTTAACCTCGTACTGCAGACCGATCTGACGGAGCAGGAAAAGCAGGCCCTGGTCGCCTTTATGAAATGCTTATAACGGAGTAGGCCGGAACGGATCTGAACATATTCGTTCCGCTGGCTGGGGCCTTCTGTTCAGACCCGGAAAACAGGCACTACGATCTGCTTTCCGGGTTCTTTAAATAAAAGGTTTCAATAAAAGGGGTCAGGAACCTTAATGGTAAGGTTCCTGACCTGCTCTGTAGAAAAGGTCTTGTCAGTTACAAGATCATGATG
>NZ_CAXAVM010000291.1:0-6125 GCF_963972345.1 uncultured Gimesia sp.
GTGCCGGGCGAACGCTGCTGCAGATCCTGCTGCAACCATTTGATATGCATGGGTTGAACCTGAAGCGTGGGATAATCGAGCAGGCGTCCGTTCACTTTCAGCTTTCTCTGTCCCAGATGATAGCCATAGTCGACAGAAACGAAGTGAATCTTCCCATATTCGAACGAAAAGAAATTCGGACCCAGGTATTCCCAGTACAGGGGCTTCGCGCAACGGGGATCCCCGCGGGGAAACTCATCCAGTCGATAGCAGGAGTCCGTGTGATCACCGGCGACATTGTAATGAGGTATCGACAGATGATTCATGATCCCCACATAGTTGCGGAAAGCCGCGTGCCCCTGCCCGGGTGTGCCCAGCAGGGCTTTGTGCAGATTGAGCAGGTCGCCGCTGTTGACCACAAACCGTGGTGGGGGCGTCAGGCCGTTTACTTCTCGCACGAATCGAATCAGTCCCTGCAGCGAGCGGGGATTACTTGAGACATGCGTATCGGTCACATGAATAAAGACAAATTCATTTTCATCCTCACTCGACGACTGGAGTTCGAAATTGACTTCCTGTGCCAGCGGCTGATACCAGTTTCCCTGGACATCATAGCCCGCAGGACGCGTCACGTTGATAAACACGGCCCGGGGATCAGGCTTCAGCGAATACGTGCCTCTCGAGTCTGTTTTTACTACCGAATAACCATCAGAAACAGAAACGCCGCTCACTCCACTGGTTTTTCCCGGAGATTGCACAACAACACGGCCGGTGACCAAGGAAGGGACCGGCGTGTTATAGCGGGGTTTCGGCATCTCCTTCAGAAGCAGTTTCAATGGTTGTGACGGCTCTGCAGCATTTGATCTCTCAGCTGCAGAGAGACTGTCATTGTCCGGAAGTGATCCGATGCTCAAAGCAGCAATGATACAACCAGACCAGACTGAAAAACGCATTTGACTCTCCTGTCACTTCAATAGTGCAAACTTGAATGAACCATCGACAGGGTTCTTTGTTACTTCAACAACACCCGGGCAACGCTTAATACTCACCCAGTACTTCACCAGCATTATAAGTGCCCAGCCCCGTATAGGTATCACCATTTATGTTCTCAGAGAGAACTTTGACGCGTCCGTCTGCAAACACGAAATGGCAGCCTCCCACATGCATGCTGCTGAACAGGTCGTCGGCATCGGCACCATTGATGCGATACGTATCGTTGGCATTGGAGAGAATGTCGCGGGAGTTACAGGAGATGACTCCGATTCCAGAGCGGGTTGTAACAACCAAACTTAAGGCTAAGGCTTCTCTTGTTATGGTTGGTGATCAGCGCCCTGTTTTAACAGGTCTTTGACATGCAGCAGGATGGCAGGGTCTGCTTTTACCGTTTCGGATTCAAGCAGCTTTTCCTGCAGAGCCGGTGTGAGCTTCTTACCCTGTGTCCCATGATTCATGATCAGTCTTTTGGCAGTAGCACGTGGTGCGCTATAGTTCTTGTCACCATCCACATCCAGATAGATTGGGTTGGTGATTGCCTGAGTGGCCTTGCCGTAAGTTGTCCAACCTGGCAATGCAATGCCATCACCCAGGACAAATGCTACAACGTATGCATCATGTGGTGGTAATTCAAGTGAAAACTCAAGCGTCTGATCTGTGGGCTCATTCAACGTGGATCCGATTGATTTCCAGGCGACTTGTTTTCCATTCACATAGATCATGGCTTCGCGAGGACGGACCCATGAAGGGGCTGCAACACGTAAAGTGACAGTAAATAATGAGTTTTTGTTATTACTGCCGTTTTTGAGTGATGCTGCTGGAACGAGGTCTCCCATGCCAAAATGTTCATTAATCTTCAAAATTGCAAAGATGCCCGCTGATGCCGTTGCCCGACCTTCCGTGAATGCGCGATAGACCTCTTGGCGATCGATATGAGATATGTTATCGGTATGACTGTTGAGATAGGTACGGGCCTGGCCAACTGGATCGTTGACCGTGTGGGAGTCAGTGGCCCCTACGGCGGTAAGCTTTAATCCGCGATTGATCACTGACATCCAGTCTTCGAGTGCGTAGAAAAAATCAGGAGTTTCGTTTGCCGGCTGTACCACTTCATATCCGTTGAAATTAAACGTAGGTCCCTCACTCCACTTCCCTGTGCTGCGATTGAAATGAAATCGTCCGAAGGGGCCCTTAGGAATGGAAGGCCAATAGGGATGATTCAAGATAATCACTTCTGCCCCTTTCTTCCGCATGTCGGCGATCAGCTCATCCCAGTTATCATCTTTCAGGAACAGAGGGTTTCGACCTTTCACACCGCCGGGGACTGACTTCGCAGGATCAAATGGGAAAGCAGTAAAATGCCCATTGTGGGTTGTGATTTCATCTCCGGAAATTGAATGAAAATGAGTTTGAGTCCCCGCAGCCTTTTGATAGGGCGTGTAATCGGAAATGTGATTGTGATCGGTGGCTACCGCGACTTCAATGCCTTCACCGGCGATTGTAATCATACGTTCTTCAAAAGTGGCATTTCCGTGACCACTGCCAGGTAAAGTATGAATGTGGCTATCACAAGCGATAAATCCGGTTGTGTCGACTTCATGTGAAATGACCAGCGTCTGATTCTGGGTCTTGTTGTTCTCGACGACGATGGGCTGTCTGGCTACGCCCCATTCCATGCCACGTGTTGCATACAGTGTATACTTTCCCGGTGGCAACTCGAATGTATCTCCAGTTCCCAGTGTATAGAGAATTCCAGGTCGAACGGCGGTGGTCGGCTGACGTGCATTGTAAAGTTTTGCAAGTTGCCCGCGATGGTTTACCACTGTGATACGGGCTGGAACGGGCTGCCCCTCTGGTGTGCTCACCTTCACAGTCACCGCTTCCAGTTGGAGTGCCTGTTTCAGGGGGTGGGGCTCCAATTCAATATTTCGTAAGACCGCAGGCTGCCCTCGGCCACCGATCGTCACTCTGTTCTCACCATTTTTGAGAACATTGGCAGGCACTGCAAAGCCGATGTGGTGAAACCCATCATGTTTTTTGTCCGCACCGATCTGAGGAGTATGTGCTTCCAGTCGTCCGAGCAATTTGCCATTGATGTGAACGTTCCAGTATCCACCCGAACTTTGTTTTTGCAGATCCTGATCGAAGAGCAGGGCAAACTCAGTCGCGTTGATTTGGGAAGAAAACGTTTTGCTATACGTGACTTTCTCTTTAATCTCATGTGACTCACTATCGATAACGATCGTCTTCAGAGAGGCTTCCAGAGTGCTGGTGAGATTACCGACTCCACAGACTGCTAACAGAATCAATGTTCTGATATGACACAGGACCATTTGCTGGACTCCTTTGGTGGTTGATTGGTTTTAAAGCGGGCCGGACTTACGACGGATGTCTTAATATTTCCCGGGAATGGGTTCCAGGAATGCCTGATCGTAAACTCTAACCTGGATCGCATCACATTTAAACATAACTTCTTGCAAACTATTATACGCGGTCCATATGCCCATGGAGACATCGCCGGTTCACCAATTCTGTTCGCAAAACTTGTTGAATTCGGTACAGCAAATCAAAGCACCGTTTTCATTAACACATTAATTCAGACGCAGGAGTCCATGTCTGATCTGCAGTGAAATCGAATCAAATCAGAGCCCCGAGAGATACATCATATTTTGTTCGTGAAATTTGTTGTGTGCCGTACAGCAAACGAAAACGAACGTTTTTCTGACCGTTGTTTACAGCTATGGACCCTCCCTTCTTTATAATCCTCGCCTACGATCCCATTGAGCTCAGCATTCCGTGTTTGCAGCGTCGTGATCTGCAGCATGAACCGGTAACGATCATCACTGTAGTCACGCTTGACCACAAATTTCTGAGGAGCAGTTACCTGACGGCCGATGGCTCCCCCACCGATGACCGTTGCAGATATCTGCGAAACATTAGCAGCAGGAACCAGACTGCTCTGTCTCTGGAAACGGTGTACTGTTTAATTTGTCATTTTAAGTCTTCTTCCGAATCAGTATCATCGAAAAACCAGTCGGCGTCCCAGTCAAAACTGCTCAAAATCAGTCCCGACTTACCAGGTTTGAGTTGTTCGGGATGCACGTTCGTTAAATATTCCTCTGCCCACTTTACGGGATTACAGCCCGGAAAGGGCTCGGAATAATCTCGCCTGACAGGAATCTCACATTCAAACGCGGGATTGGTATTTATCCTCAGACGCGCGAAGTATCGTCCCTCTCGGGCCAGGATAAACATCACGGCCCAGTCAGTTCGACCAAAGACACGCGCGAAGGTCTCTTCATCAGTCGGCCTGGGTTCCGGACAGGCTCCCGGGTGACCTCGGCAACTTCCTGCGGCGACTGGCGTTGCTCAATCCTATCCAGAACTGGTCGCTGACGACGCTGCGTAAGAAGCAGATCAAGATTGGTGCCAAGCTGACCCGGTATGCCAAGTACGTGTTCTTTCAACTGGCCGAAGTGGCTGTGCCCCAGAGATTGTCCGCTGCCGGTCACGCATGATGTGAAGTGGAATTGTATCAAAATAGCGGAAAACGGAGTTCCTCACAGAGAAAAGGCTGCGCAGAGACCGTGTTGACCACTGAAAAATGATTCGCTCGGCGGCGGTTCCCGAATCTCAACAAAGGTGGCGAAAAATCACTTCGTTTTAGACACAGGGGACCGCAGTGGTTACAATCAAACAAAATCCATGCTTGAATTGGTTTCACGTTGATCCATATCGGAAATCTCGGTTTATAGTGCAAAGAGATTCTACGGAACAGTCGGACGTAAGGCTGTTCCTGAAGGAAGCAATAGTTGAACGGAAACGATCTGAAGGATACATGGCACAAGCAACAGGATACGAACACACAGGCGATAGTCACGCCGGTCATTCACACGGCCTGACACATAATGACTCTCTGCAGGGCGTGAGTACAGCACGGCTGATCTGTGCCATTCTCCTGAATCAGCTGTTGACGGTCGGACAGGTGGTGGCAGGAATTTATTCAGGCAGCGTGGCGTTGCTTTCGGATGCAGCTCACAATTTTAATGATGCGAATGCGCTGCTGATCGCTTATATTGCCCGCCGAATTTCTCGGAAGCAAGCCAACAAGCGTTTTACATTCGGTTATCGGCGGGCCGAGATGATTGGTGCGCTGATTAACCTGACGCTGCTGGCGATTGTAGGTCTGTACCTGGTTTACGAGGGTATCACCCGTTTTTTTGAGCCGGAACATGTCATCGGGTCCGTTATGGCGTATTCCGCGATTCTGGCACTGGTGGTCGACGTGGGTTCGGCACTGTTGTTGTGGCCCAGGAGCAAGGGCTCATTGAATATACGGGCCGCCTTTTTTCATAACATTGTCGATGCCCTGGCCAGCATAGCGGTACTGGTGGGGGCAGGTGCTATTCTGTGGCTCGGCTGGGACTGGGTCGATCCGCTGATTACGCTGCTGATCTCCGGTTATATTCTGTGGCAGGTCTATAAAATGCTGCCTCAGGCGATGCGGATGCTGATGGAAGGGACGCCAGCAGATATTGATGTTTCCGCGCTGATGGAACGGATTGAAGAAAACGAAGATGTCGTCGAAATACACCACTTGCACCTGTGGGAACTGGATGAAGAACACCGGGCCCTGGAGACACACGTGGTAATCCGGAAAGAGAATGCTGAGCAGATGGAAGTCATCAAACAGCAGATCAAGAAACTAGTGGCTGACGAATTCAAGATCAAGCATACGACACTGGAATTTGAATTCGATGGCGATGAAAAAAAACAGTGCCACGACACGCAGGTGATCGCCGAGCATTGATGACACTGGTCCAATTACATTCAGAGTGGGCAACTGAAAGCGAACTTCAGATCACCAGTCTCACCGTGATCGTCAAAGGGGGGCAGGGTCTCTTAGGACATCGTATTGAACGAGAAGGGGGAGGCGAGTGACTTAATGTAGAGAATATCGGTTAACGGACCAAAAAACGATTTCGTAAGACGTTTTTATGAAACAACTTAAAAGTCGGGATTGTCGAAACAAACTGGAGGGTGATCTCATGCCAGCCGTGAGAATCTAGACTGTGTCCTTTTTTTTACTCTCGTGTCTTCAGGGCCATTTGGACCGAGTATCTTAGAGTGAGACATTCTATGGTAAAATGTGA
>NZ_CAXAVM010000292.1:0-6046 GCF_963972345.1 uncultured Gimesia sp.
CGCGTCGGCTCATCAAAGTGGCCCCATCCTTTTAACCCATAGTGGTTCTTTAACGGGTCCATCGTACTGGTATAATCACAGCATCACAAGCAGCTCATTCTGACAAATTCACTGATAAATCAAGGAGAGGAAATCATGTCCACAGCGCGTCTCAATTATTACAAACACATTGGCAAAGCCGCCCAGCACCTGATGGCCATTGAAGAACAGTTGGAGCAGAGCACGCTCGGCCCGAAGCTCCTGCACCTGATCCGCCTGCGGGTTTCACAGATCAACGGCTGTGCGTTCTGTGTCAATCTACACACCCAGGTCCTCGGCTTACTGGAAGAAACCCCCGAACGCATTAACCAGGCCGCCGTCTGGGAAGAAGCCCCCTGCTTCACCGAACAGGAAAAAGCCGCCTTTCGCTGGGCAGAAACCCTGACCAAAATTGCCGACACCCGCTACGTCAACGATGACCTCTACCTGGCTACTCTCAACGCCTGGGGTGAAGCCGGCATCAGCGAACTCACACTCGCCGTCGGCATCATCAACACCTGGAATCGACTGGGCATCGCCTTCCACACCGACCACAGCTTCATCGACCAGATCCTCCGCACCAAACTGGCCCATGCTTAAAAAGGGGTCAGGACTCTTTTACGAACACCAACAAAGGAATTTCACAGTGAAATCACAAAACATCTCATCAGCCACCTTGTTTTTCCTCAGCGTCTGTTGCCTTGCTGCATACACTTTTGCAGCAGGGGCGGCAGAACCAAAAGTTCACGTCAAAGTCCTTCGCGCGGATGAACTCCAACTGAAACAGAACGGCAAGACCATGACTGCCACCATGTTGGAAGTCACCCTCGATCCCCTCGCAGGCAGCCCCCCGCATCGGCATCCCGGCGCCGTTTCCGGCTACATCCTCGAAGGCACCTTTGAATTCCAGGTCGGCGACGAACCCCTGCAGACTTTCAAAGCCGGCGATACTTTTTTCGAACCCGCCATGATCCTGCACCGCATCGGCCGCAACCCCGATCCTGAAAAACGAACCCGGTTCATCGTCACCATGGTACATCCCTCCGACGCCAGACAACTGGTGATCCCCGAGCCTGAATAACAGGTGTCATGGTAAAAAGGTGTCAGGAACCTTAATTTTAAGGTTCCTGACACCTTTTTAATACCCAAACACAAATCAACACAGAAAGCAGCACCGTGAACTCCCCTTCTCCTCGACACAACCGCCTCACCCGACTCGCCCTCTGGTTCGTTCGTCTGGCTCTGGCCGCGTCTTTTCTCTCTGCCGTCGCCGATCGATTCGGCTTGTGGGGCGCAGTCGGAACCGGTGAAGTTGCCTGGGGCAGTTTTCCCCCCTTTGTCGACTACACGCGGCTGCTGCTCTGGTTCTTACCCGAACCGCTGGTCCTACCCTTCGCCTGGACAGCCACGATCCTGGAAATTCTGCTGGCTATCGGCCTGGTCATCGGCTTTCAGTTACGTTACATCGCATTTGCCAGCAGCCTGTTACTCCTCACCTTCGCCCTGGCCATGACATTTGGCACCGGCCCCGAAGGCCCCCTCTCCTTCTCCGTCTGGACCGCCTCCGCAGCCGCTTTGTTGCTGGCCACTCATCCGCAACTGCAACAAAATTAAATTGCTTTAGCAACGTTCAAGAAACCAGGCATTGATCTCCTCGATTTTTGATTGAATGATCATTTTTTGCTCTGAAGGCAATCCGTTAGTCATCGCGGGGTAAAGGAACTCTAAACCGACATAGAAAACGTTTTCTTCAGAAGATAATGGAAAGTTAGTATCAATCGGAAATTCTTCTGGTAAATGAAGAGCCAGAATGCAGCATATGATTTGATCGATGTTGAGCGCGTACTTATCTGGAATGTCGTATTGATATGATGCATAATGTTCGAGGATTGCGTACAACACCCTGTCATCCAGTTGACAATCGTCGTCAAACAAATCAATCAATAGGGCTGGAAGAAATTTCATAAACCCATAGTATGACATAAAAGTTGGAGCTGCCCGGTGGTAGGAAATCAGATTGTGGTCTATCTGGTCCCAGGTCTTACCTGTGAAATCTCGTAAGAATTCTCCGGTATCGTCATCATCACTCCATCTTTTCGTCCATACCAATTGAATTCCATCAATGCCATTATAATATTTTTCTGGAGGAAATGAATCATTGATGCTGTCGATTACAATTTGATTGTAATCGATTAACCAATTCCTGTTTTCTGAAATGATCATTCTTCAAATTCCGGGAACCTCAGGAACTACTAAGTCTGGTATTTATCTCATCCTCTAAAACTAACGCTGATTTTCCGGATTGATAAGGGCACCCAGCACCATTTCTAACCGATTAAAGTAAAGACTTTCATCACCGGCAGACAAACTGACTTTTCAATTTTCCGCCACTTTTCCTTCGCTGATCAATCCGACCTTGACTATAATGGAGATCGCTGTTCAGGAACCACTGTTTACTCGATCAACCAGAGAGGAGAATACACATGAGAGGCCTTGGATTGAAAGTATTGGCTGCCGCTGTGGCGCTGGGAATCAGCCCCCTGCTCCTGTCCGCTGCGGAACCGGGTTCTGGAGTGAGCGACACGATCCAGCTGGATCCCATCGTCCGCGCAGGGACCGCTCATCTGAATTACGACGACGCGACCCGCGCACGCTACCACTTCCACAACGGTCACTGGATGTTTGAAACCGAAGCAGGTCAGTGGCTGATCCATCAGAACGGAACCTGGAAACCCTCAAAGCCAATGAAGGAAATTACGCCGACACTGCAGATGAGTTCCTACACACAGGTTCCCGCTGAGCCTGGGCTCGATCCTGTTCCGGAGAATCCGCCTGTGATTGAGTCTCTTCCTGACGGCGGCGTCATCTTCACACCGCCCCCCGGCGGCAACCCGCTCGGCCCCTATTTCGATCAGTTCATCCCCAGCTACGCCCGCACGGGTCGCGGCGCTTACGGAGGATATGGTGTCGGCTGTTACGGCGGCAGCTATTACGGTTCGTTCCGCAGCTGGTAAAGACGGCAAACAGGTTACCGCAACAGCGAACCTGTTTCAGGATTGGTGAGAACAGATAGCAACCGGTGTCAGGTCCAGTATCTTTTGGACCTGACACTTTTGTTTTTTTAAGGTTCAGCTCCCTTTTAATAATCGGCGCACAGCATCATGCCCGTCTCTACTGAAACTCAGGTTCGTGTCGCGCATGCGGATGTGGTCATGGATATGGCGTTCCAGCGCTCCCTGGGATACTGGCAGCATGGCGAGAAGGAAAGCGATCCCTGGCTGAAACGGAGCGGCGACTCAGGTGCCATCTTTCTCGAAGAGAAACAAGCCGTCATCATCGAAGGGGACTGCCTCCACAAAGTCTCGGCTCCGGAAGGGGGCACGATACTTGTCTGCGGCAATCTGTACTCCACTCTGGATGTCAACGGCTTCTCAGAAATCATTATCACTGGCGATGTCAGGCCGGACGGTTATATCAGGGCAGATAATTTTTGCCATGCGTTTATCGGAGGCCGCCTCGAAGGCACACTGCAGTCTTCTGATTGGAGCAAAGTCTGGATTGATTCCGATTTATCAGGTGTCCTGAAAACCGGATTCTCTTCCACACGCATCCACGTCGGCGGTGATTACACCGGACGCATCATCCCTCAAGAACAACCATCCCCATTCTTTCTGACCGTCGCCGGCTTTGCTGCGAATGATTCACTTCACAGAATCATGGAATACTACCCCAACCGTTTTAATGCCTCCATCGCCGTCAGCGATGTCCCGCCAGGCCTGTATCCGCAAGAGGACTCTCATCGAAGAAACGAACGTGGCAATTGTTTTGCCCGCTGGTCGGTTCAACAACAGCGATAATCAGCAATCAGTTGGGCATAAAAAAATGCCAGCGAAAAGTCACATTTTTCGCCCCCCGCTCTCAGGTAGCACAAGACTCACCCCGAGACGACTGATATACTGACGAAGAAAGAAAGCCGGTTCGCTGACGCGAACGTCGCGTCCCCCCTTAAATCCTGCACTCGATTTCAAGGACCTCTGATGATGTATCGCTCACTGCTCCTTCTGATTGCCCTGTTCTGTGCCGCTCCCGCTTTTGCTGCGGAGCGACCGAACGTCCTGTTTATTGCCGTCGATGATCTGCGGCCCGAACTGGCCTGTTACGGCAAACAGCACATTCATTCGCCCCATATCGACAAGCTGGCGGAGAGCAGCGTGCTGTTCGAGCGGGCGTTCTGCATGGTGCCTACCTGTGGTGCTTCGCGGGCCAGTCTGATGACCGGTATCCGCCCCGCACGGAATCGCTTCGTCAACTACCTCACCTGGGCCGAACGCGATGCGCCGCATGCGACAACCATGAATACCCAGTTCAAACAGAACGGTTATTACACCGCATCACTGGGAAAAATCTTCCATCACCCTGCCGACAACAGGCAGGGCTGGTCGGAACCGGCGTGGCGGCCCAAAGGTGTGCAGTGGTATCAGCGGCCGGAAAACCAGGAAAAGCACGCGGCGCGGCAGAAACTGGGCAAGAGGAAAAGAGGCCCCGCCTGGGAATCAGCCGACGTCCCCGATAACGCTTACATGGATGGCGTGCTGGCAGAAAAAGCCATTGAGAAACTACAGCAGTTGGAAAAACAGGAACAGCCCTTCTTCCTGGCGGTCGGCTTCTTCAAGCCGCACCTCCCTTTCATTGCACCTCAGAAGTACTGGGATCTGTACGACCACGATAAAATCCAGTTGCCCGAGAATTACAAAGTTCCACAGGATGCGCCCAAAGAGTCGATTCATTCGTTCGGCGAACTGCGCGCCTACGCCGACATCCCTGCGAAGGGGCCGGTCTCTGAGGAAACCGCCCGGAATCTGATACATGGCTATTACGCCTGCGTGAGTTATACCGACGCGCAGATCGGCAAGCTGCTGGCGGAACTGGATCGTCTGCAACTGAGCGACAACACGATCGTCGTGCTCTGGGGCGATCATGGCTGGAACCTGGGAGACCATACCCTGTGGTGCAAACACAGCTGTTATGAAAGCTCGCTGCACATCCCGCTGATTGTGCGAGCACCGGGGATCAAGGGGGGCGAACGCCGCACATCCCTGATTGAGTCGATTGACGTCTATCCCTCGCTCTGCGATCTGGCCGGCATTCCGCAGCCCGAACACCTGAAAGGTCAGAGCTTCGTTGGTCTGATGAAAGATCCCGAAACAGAATGGAAACAGGCCGCTATCAGCCGTTACAAAAATGGCGATACCATTCGCACCGATACGCTCCGCTACACCGAATTTACGCTTCCGAAAGGCAAGCTGGTTTCACAGATGCTTTACGATCACAACACCGACCCGCTGGAGAACGTCAACATTTCTGCACAGCAGACCGGCACCGTCAAAGATCTTTCTGCGCAATTAAATCAGCTCAAAGGACGCAGCCGAAAACCCGGTAAGGGGAAGCAGCAGTAATGACTGGCTTACGTCCGACTTTGAAATGGATCACAGCAAAATCAGGATCAGAATGATGATCAAAATCAAGCCAATGCCTCCACTGGGTCCGTAGCCCCAGTTGCGGCTGTATCCCCAGGTTGGTAAGGCACCGAGCAGAAACATAATCAGGATGATTAATAAGATCGCCTCTAACATAACTTCACTCCTTAGCTGTATTTCTCATTGATTCCGTTTTAAGACACTGAAACGGAACAGGCATTTCTTCGATTTGCTGATGCTGATAAGAGCAGTTTGCATGCCGACAATTCAAAAACGGTATTGATTTCCTCGTTTTTGATCGAGAACCCTGTGTTTAAAGGGTTTATTTACTTTTTAAGAACCTGATCTCGCAAACCAGGAGATCGTGCAGGCCTCTCAATCCGCCGTAAAATGAGCGATCAGAAACCTGTCTGGTAGATAATAAGGTGTCATTCAATAAAAGGGGTCATTCAATAAAAGGGGTCATTCAATAAAAGGGGTCATTCAATAAAAGAGACCTGACCTGCTCTGTAGAAAAGCTCCCTTTGATTGCTATTTTCGAAATTAATAAG
>NZ_CAXAVM010000293.1:0-6029 GCF_963972345.1 uncultured Gimesia sp.
TGGGCATGAAAGTGAAGTCACATGAAAGTGAAGTCACATGAAATCACTTTCATGGGCATGGGAATTGTAATTGCGCCAGGGAGTGCCGTTTCGCGATACCTGCTATGACTGTTAAACCGGGTAGCGACAGTGTCACCTTCGATGACAGGAATCGAAGGCGACACTGCCAGCAGGCACCCTGACAGGAAAACATCTCAATTAAGGAAAGCTGACGGCTTCACGACCAATGCGTGTGGTTAATGAACTCAAGACACCGGCGTCGATGTTTTCTGAAATGAAATGCACACTGCCGTCCCCCATCAGAAAGTGGCAACCGCCTGTATGCCAGCTGGATGCTTCCTGGGAAGCGAGGGTCCAGGTACCATTTCCGGGAGAAGTGTGCGGGCCATTGATGCCACCGGCGGTATCAATATGATTGACCACGCTCCAGTGATTGCAGTCGAACGACCCCGGTAATCCGCCGGCGACTTCCGCAACAAACAGGGTGTTACTGGAACCGTCGATGACGTCTCGCATGCGGGTGTTCGAATTATTGTACAACATGCCATCGCCGTCAGAACGTCCCCAGTTAGTGGCACATTCCCAGGTGCGGGAATCAGCGACGCCTGCCATATTGGAGCGTCCGAGGTCGTCTTTATTTCCCGGACCCCCGTTATTGATCCCGCCGGTTCGATTGCAGCGGGGTTCTGACTGGGGATCAGAGGGGCATAAGAAGACATTGATCGTGGCACCGACGGCCTGGATATCGTTGGAAGGGGCGACATTATAATTGGTGCTGAAATCAATTTTCTGGTAGACCGCGTTGGCTTCAAGGAACGGCAGAATCATCGCGCCCCAGCTGTAGCGATAGACGGCATTTTGCGACCAGACCGCGCCTGAGCAACCGCGTCCGGAATCACGATGATCCGACAGGGGAAAGATGGAGTGAGTTTCATGATAGTTATGCAGTGCCAGGCCGACTTGTTTGAAATTGTTCTTACAGCTGGAGCGGCGTGCGGCTTCGCGTGCCTGTTGGACAGCAGGTAACAGGATGGCAATCAGAATTGCGATGATGGCAATTACAACCAGAAGTTCAATCAGTGTAAATCCGCGCTTGATTTTCATGATTCTCTCCAGACGGGTCAAAGAAATGAAAGAAATGGAAACAACAGGTCGCCTCACCAGCCCGGAAAAACCTGATAAACAGTCGATCCCGAGAAAAAAGCAGCCTCGCATTAAAATTATTTGACACAATGTAATAACGTGTTATAACATGATGTTACATATTGTCAGCGAACGGAATTCCTTTGTCAACCGGAAAATGAAAAATGTATGAAGTCACGGAAAAACTGGCTGACCGGGCCTATCGCTTTATCAGGCAGGAAATGCAGGAGGGCTCACTGGTGCCGGGCTCACAGCTGGTGAACCGCAAGCTGGCCGCGGAGATCGGCGTGAGTGTGATTCCGGTCCGCGAAGCGATTCATCGGCTGGTAACAGAAGGACTGGTGGAACATGTGCCCGGTGCGGGTGCTTTTGTGCGGAATCCGAATCGTGAGGACCTGGAAGAGCTGTACGTGCTGAGAGATGCGCTGGAGAGTTGTGCGGCTGCGGAAGCAGCGCGGTATATCACGCCTCATCAGCTGGACGATCTGGATGCGATGCTGGAAGAGTTTTTTGAAATCCGTGATTTGATTCGTGAGCGGAGTGATGGCTATGCGACGCCGGCGCAGTTCAATCGCTGGCTGGATCTGGAAGAAGCCTTTCATGAGACCGTGATCGATGCTTCGCGAAATCGTCTGATTGCTAAAGTGATCCGTGAACATCGCGCGGTGGCAACCGTGTTTGAATCGCAACGACACAGTTCGAAACTGCTGACGGTTGATCTGGCAGAGAAAACCTGTGACAGCAAAAAACAGTTGCTGCAGGCGCTGCGTGACGGGAACGGTCCCCTGGCCCGGGAATTGATGAGTGCCCAGATTCAGCGCGGCTGCCGCGATGTGCTGGCATTCCTCAGACAGGAACGACGTTCCTGAAAGCAGACTGCTCTCACGCTGCCCGCGGGCGGACACACTGGTCCACCCGACAGTGCAGTGAGAACGGAAGCATTCTTCCGCGATTATTTCTTTTTCTTCAAGTCGAAGTTGAAGGTGTTTTCACCCGGTTGCACTTCGGCTTCCAGTGTGGTCTTGTCGTTATACCTCGCGGGAATCATTTTTTCGTCGGAGGGGGCAGTCTGGACCACGTCATCCCCTTCCTGTTCCATTTCATCTTCTTCCGTGGAATTGCTGATCATCACTTTATTGTGACCCAGTTTGCAGCCTGGCGTGTTACGGATGTAAATTAATTCATAGTTGCCGGCGATATCGGTTTTCCCCGTCGCGGGTCGACCGCTGTCGGGGGAAAATGTGACAGAAACACCGGCCAGGGGGCTGCCATCCATGGTGACGGTGCCTTTGACCTGACCTAATTCGGGCTGGTCACTCGTATCACCTCCACAACCTGTCAGGCTGAAGCTTAGGGACAGCAGTGTGATCATCAGAAAATCATGCGGTTTCAATTTCATAGTTCTACTCACTCTCTATAAAAAATATCTCGTCGGGACGCTCACAGCACAGAAGAAATTCTGTCGTGACAGATACCGATTTTTACCAACGGCATTCCATTTCAGATTGTCAGTCAAAAACCTGCGGCATATTGAGCGTGCCTGCTTTTCGAATCATCACGATTTTGATTCGAATTCAAAAGAACTGCGCCGCAATACAGGGCGACGCAGTTCGTGAACAATATCTGGCTTAATAATCAGCGCCTAACGTTTCCCGTTTGGCTCTGGTACTGAGTGCCCGGTACAGTCCCATGTCGATGTTTTCGGAGAGAAATTTGACTCTGCCGTCACCGAACACGAAGTGGGCTCCCCCGGTGTGATAGCTGCCGGCGGCTTCTTCTCCATAAGAGTTGATCGGGTCGTTGCTTTCCGCGGCAATCAGGTATTCTGTCATTTCAGTAGGAGGATTACTGTCTGCTCCGTTGGAGAAGCAGTGTTTGCGGTCGCTGCCGCCTGCACCCAGCATGTCGGCATCTCCCCCCGAGTCAATGACTTCACTGACGAAGATGGTATTGGAGAGACCATCGGTGACATCGCGAAATGCGACGCTACTACTGATATAGAACACGCCGTCAGCGCCCATGCATCCGCCTGTAGCTGCCATACCGGCGGCATCGGTAATGGAACCACTATAGCAGTCATCACCCGAACTGCCGATGAGTGTGCCCATGTTGCCGTTGTAATTGGAGGGAGAATAGCCATTTTTCTGGACTCCCTTGGTGACATCGGGCTGTGAGGGACACCAGAAGACGGAAAGAACCGTCTGCCCGGCCAGTCTCTGTTTGGGATCATCTACCCCGCCGGACTCAGCTCCCATGCCACTGGAATCCGGTCCCTGGATGGCATCGTACAGGTTACCCTGATCGAGATAAGGCAGCAGGCTCGCATGCCAGGTCCAGCCATGACCATTGTAAGTGGTACCGGCTGCATTCAACAGAACGATGCTGCCCGGCGGCAGCGAACTGAAGGCTTCGTGATAGTTGTGGGTCGCCAGACCGATCTGCTTCAAATTATTTTTGCACGTGTTGCGACGTGCAGCTTCGCGGGCCTGCTGAACAGCGGGCAGCAGCAGGGCAATCAGGATCGCAATAATTGCGATGACCACGAGTAACTCAATCAAAGTGAACCCTCTTCGATTTTTCATATAAACCTCTTCTTGAAAAATTGTTTCGCAGGAACGTGTACGAGTAAAAATAAATCCAAAACGTGTATCCGAAAGGTTGCTTTCACAAAGAAGATCAATTGAGAACGGTATAGAAACATCTCTAAGTGGATTTCAAAACACTCTTGAGAAGAGTTCTCAGTACGATGTGAATGGCGGAATTCTAGTGCTGTTCTGTGAAAGTAATATGAAGAATGAATGAGCTTATCGAGAGTTAAGCTGACGCTTATGTGAACCGTTTTGATGAAGAATCTGTGAATAATTTCTCTGATTGATTTCACAGTTTGTCCACGACATTGTTTTTCGCGAACTTTTTGTGGCGGTGTGGTGTCAGGAGATATGAAAAGGACGGAAAATCATGGATCTGTAGAAATCAGGCAGTATTCATGAATCCTTAACGCAAAATACAAGGAAATATCATGAAGGTTTATCTGGACGATGAACGACGTGCCCCGACGGGCTGGCAACAGGTACGCAATTCCCAGGAAGCGATCGAATTATTAAAAGCAGGCGGCGTCCAGGAACTCAGCCTGGGCAACGATGCGCGCGGCGCGGGCGAGGAAGTGCTGCGTTGGATTCAAGAGTCAGTCTCGATTTGTGATTTTGATTCCCCCGTGATCGACGTGCACACGGTCAATCCCGCGGCCCGCAACCGTCTCACTTCTGGTATCCGCGCAATTCAACGGATGACGGAGTGTTGCTGCGGCGCAGACTGACACGAGATCAAAAGGCAGATAGTTCCCGGCGAGTTCTGTTTTCCGCCGGGACGCTTCTGCTGTTCTCCTGAGGCGAACGGATCTGGAAAGCAGGTGAACTGCTTCAGTGCTCCGGGCTGTCTTCTTCAAACATGGCATCGAAGCGGCGCTGCATCTCTTCGTGCGTTACATCTTCGATGTGGCTGCCGAGCAGCCATTCATGACCAAACGGATCGCGGATCTTTGCTGCGCGTTCTCCATAGAACTGATCTGCAGGTTCCATGATCAGACTGGCTCCTGCCTGTACCGCTTCCTGTGTCATTGCGTCGACGTCCTGCACATGGAGGTGAATGGCAGAGCCGGTGGGCGTGGATGCTGTGGGAGCGTAAATGCCATACTCCGGATACTCGTCTGAAACCATGATGGTCGCTGAACCAAATTTGAGTTCGGCATGACCAATCCTGCCGCCGGGCTCAGTCAGCCGAAAGTCCTCTACCGCTCCGAACGCCCGCTGATAGAATTTGATCGCGGCGGCAGCGTCCCGAGTGCGCAGGTAGGGAAAAACTTCTTTGATCTGGTTCGAGTCTGTGTTGCTGTGGGGCATTGTTTCGTTTCCTAAATCTGAGCTGGTGATATGTTTCAACAGCAGCCAGTTTAATCAGTAACACACCGCGTGTATTGGAAAAAATTATCACTCAGTCATCAGCATATGATTTTTCCGATCCGGTGCGACGGGCCGGTATTCCAGCGGCGTGACGCCTGTGAATTCCCTGAAGTCTTGAATCAGGTGGGACTGGTCGTAATAGCCGTGCTTGAGAGCGACGTTCACCCAGGGGAGTTGATTGCCCCTGACGATCTGGTCCAGGATGGACTGAAAACGCTGGATACGACAATACAGTTTGGGGGTCAGCCCGACTGCGTTTTGAAACTGTCGAATGAATCTCTGGCTGCTGAATCCCAGCGCTTCGCTGACGGCTTTCACACTGGTGGGACGGGAAGTGCGAAACAGTTCGGCGGCGTGGAGCATCGCCTGATAATTCGGGTCGGGTTCTGTCAGTCGATCTAGCAGCGCCTGCTCCAGAATACCGAACCGCTCGGCTGTTGAAGTTGCCTGCAGCAGTTGTTCCCGTACGCGGAGGGCCTGCGTTCCCCAGAACTCCTCGAGGCTGAGATGCTGGTTCAGGAGCGTTTTCACGGGGACTCCCAGAAAGGGAGCAGCGCCGCCGGGATGAAAATGGACGCCGATGGTGGGAGAGAACCGGGACGTGTCGAGTCCAAACGGCTGTGAGTAAGCTCCCGAGACTGTGGCTCCTGAAACGGAACGGGGGGAGTTGTCTGCAGGGTCGAAAATCCGGATCGGCTGGTCATCCTGGAGTTTGAAAATCAGGTCGACGCTGCCGGTGGGCAGGATGCGTTCCTGCTGCCAGTTGCGGTGTTCTCCCGGAGAAAACCACAGGCATTTGACAAAGAGGTCGAGCGGGTTCTGGAAGCGGGTTCGGGATTCGATCATGGGCCGCGCTCGTTGCGAATCAGGTACGAGTGGCTGGTTGGTGACAGCCGGAGAACTGGCTCAAGACTGTGTCCAGTTTTA
>NZ_CAXAVM010000294.1:0-5981 GCF_963972345.1 uncultured Gimesia sp.
GCTGGAAACGGTGGGTTCGTTACAACTGTCGGGAGTGGATGTGACGTTGAATCAAGTCATCAGTCGAGCGGACATTGACGCTGGTAACCTGACATTCTCACCCGTTGCCAATGCGAACGGGACTGCTTACGACAGCTTCGTGTTTGTTGTGAGCGATGGAATCCTGGAGACGTCTTCCGCCAGTACGATGACGATTGATGTGACGTCTGTGAATGATGCGCCGACTTCTACTGGCAATACTGTTACAACTGATGAAGACACGCCATACACTTTTGCAGCGTCTGACTTCAACTATAACGATATTGACGGTGATTCGCTGGCAAGCGTGCGGATCAGTTCGCTGGAAACGGTGGGTTCGTTACAACTGTCGGGAGTGGATGTGACCTTGAATCAAATCATCAGTCGAGCGGACATTGACGCCGGAAGGTTGAGGTTCATACCGGTCGCAGATGCTTACGGAATAGCTTATGACAGTTTCTCGTATGTGGTGCATGATGGAACTGTGGATTCAACGAGTTCCAGTGCGATGACGGTCAATGTGACGCCGGTGAATGATGCTCCAGTTATCACATCGGGGGGTGGGGGCTTAAATGCGGTGCTTCATATCTCGAACCAGCTTTCTTCTGTGATAAAAGTGGAAGCAACTGATGTTGAACTCTCTTTACAGCTTCTCAGCTTCTCTATTACTGGTGGAATAGACGCTGAGAAATTCCTGATCGATGTGGAAACAGGCGAGCTGTCTCTGGTTTTAGGTGCTGAATATGGAATGCTGCTGGATTCCAGTATCGACAATGTATACGAAGTCGCTGTCCAGGTCAGTGACGGCTTTGGTGGGATCGCCACACAGTTGATTCAGGTAGTCGTCGAGCAAGTCGATCAGATTATTCCGTTTAATCCACAACTGACCGACGAACCTGATGTTCCCGGTCAACCAAGCCATCCTGATGATTCAGGAGATGCAGACGAGTCGAATGAATCGGATACGAATATTGAAAATCAAGATCTTCCTGAAATAGGCTCACCCGTTTCGGGGACCGATATGCTCTCTTCTTCCAGGAATACACAACTGGACCATGGTTGGTATCCTGAGTTTTCAATCGTTGCAAATACGGGGTTCAGCCAATTTCAATATCACTTGAATGATCTCGCGTTCGAAAATCTCTCTGACAGTTTTGATGCGGACACTCGCTATGAAAGAGGAACAGGGCAGTTCACTTCAATATCGACGAGGCTCGGCATTCCGGAGTCAGGAGAAAATCAACCGTTGTTGAATCAGGTGGGAACGGTCAACGCCGCATCTCTATGGACGAAGTACGAACAGATCCAGGAAGAGATCCAGCAACAGATGAATTTTGACTCGGTTCAACATCAGACCTTGATTACGACTGCTGCGGTAGTCGTGACCGGCGTTTCATCCGGGTTATTGATCTGGGCTTTGCAGGGGGGATACCTGATGGCAAGTATCGCCAGCGGTCTGCCAGCCTGGCGATTTATGGATCCCATTGCGATACTGGATGAATTTGATGAGAGTGATAATGACGAGGGTGATACACTGCAGGGAATTATTGAGAACGCGGAGTTCAAGGGCACCAGTCAGAACCGGCTTTACGATGAAAGTGAGATAGTGTAATGCGTATTGCTCTGACAATTCGTATGGTGGCGGGTCTCGCTTTTCTGACAGTCAGTATGATGTTGATTGCACGCAGCTTGAATTTGGGACCTGGTCTGGCTCAGACCCATTTGGAAGATCGTGCCCGTTTATGTGAAGCAGTGGCAGTCAGCAGTTCCCTCTTTCTGACACAGGGGGATACGCGGTCATTACACAGCTACCTTGATGCCGTTGTAGAACACAATCCCGATATCACTGCCGCAATTCTAAGAAAAAAAGAGGGAACGCTGTTTGCGCAGATTGGCAATGTGGATGAGATCTCAGACAATACTGAAGCCGGGGTATTGAACCAAATCAAAATCGAACTGGTGGAACAGGATCAACCCTGGGGACAGCTGGAATTTTACTGTCCTGCAGAGAACATCACATTGTCCTCGTTCTGGCGGATGCCGATGTTTCAGTTTATGGCGTTCGTGTTCGTGGGATGTTTTGTGGGATTCTATCTCTGTCTGCGAAAAAGCTTTCAGTATCTCAATCCTTCTCAAGTGATTCCCAACCGGGTACAGGACGCCCTGGATACACTCGCCGGGGGTCTGCTCATTCTCGACAGTCAGGAGCAGATCGTACTGGCAAACAAGACCATCGCGAAAGCGTTAAACATAACGCCCGAACAGATTCAGGGGCAGGCTGTCTCACAGCTCCCATGGATGATCCATTCTGATCAGGAAACACGCCACGAGATGCCCTGGACTCGAGTGTTAAAAGAAGGTGCGAGTCTGAAAGGAGTCATGGTCTCCATTCAAAGCCCCTCTGATGCGACAGACTCGTTTGTTGTCAGTTGTGCTCCTATTCATGATGATCAAAGCAAACTGCGAGGTGTGCTGGTCAGCTTTGAAGATGTGACGGAACTGGAGAAAAAGAAAACGGAACTTCATGAGATGCTCACGGCCCTGCATGAATCTCGGGAGGTGATCCAAAAAAAGAACGAGGAACTGCAGATCCTCGCCACCCGCGATCCACTGACCTCCTGTTTAAACAGGAGGTCGTTTTACGAGCAGATGGAGACGCTCTGGGCAGAGGCAATACAGATGGAGACATCGCTGGGATGCGTGCTGCTTGATATCGATCACTTTAAATCGATCAATGATAACCATGGCCACTCCACAGGCGACCTTGTCCTGAAAGGGATTGGTTCTGCACTGATGGAACTGGTCGGCGATACGGGGGTTCTATGCCGTTATGGAGGCGAGGAATTCTGTATTCTACTGCCGAATCAGGATATCGATGAAACAGAACAGACTGCAGAAGTCTATCGCCAGACAGTCGAGCGACTGGAGTTTTCCGATCTCAAAGTCACCTCCAGTTTTGGAGCAACCGCCATCAGTCTGGGTGCTTCCAACCCGCAGAACCTGCTGGACGAGGCGGATAAATGTCTGTATGCAGCAAAGCGTGGCGGACGAAACCAGGTGGCCCGCTGGGACAGGATTCCCGCGGACATGGATTTCACCGAAACCATCGCGCGGGAACCGGCGAACGAACTACCTGCTGAAAATGTCATGTCCAATGAGTCAGCGTCAGATCAAGAGTGGGAGATTCCTTTCTACGCTGTCACGGCGTTACTCTCGGCCCTGGCTTTTCGCGATGAAAATACCGCGGCACATTCGAGGCGCGTTGCCGATTTGTGTCTCGCCGCTGCGCAGGATCTGTTGCCGCCTTCAGAATTGTATGTTCTGGAGATCGCTGCGTTATTGCATGACATTGGAAAAATCGGCGTGCCAGACGCCATTCTGCTGAAACCCGGACCGCTCACCGGGGAAGAGTGGGAGGTGATGAGCCGACATGATCGTATTGGTGTGGAGATTGTCAGTTCGACTTTCAGCGATCAGTCTCTTCTGGAAATCATCGAAAATCACCATGCGTTTTATCGAGGAGAAGGTCGTCACGAAAATTTGCCGACGGGTCAGGATATTCCCCTGGGAGCCCGTATTCTGAGTATTGCCGATGCCTACGATGCGATGGTCTCTGATCGTGTTTACCGAAAAAGGATGTCACAGGAAGAAGCCTTTGCAGAGCTCCGGAAAAACGCCGGAACCCAGTTCGACCCCGATCTCGTTGAGAAGTTTATCAGTGAGGTCGCCGAGAAAAGTGAGGAACTCGCGACAGATCATTTCCTCGTTTCCGAAGAAGACGCGAGTCCCTTAATCGCAGACATGGAGCGGCTGGTTCAAGCGATCGATCAAAACGATTTCGCTGAACTGGAAATTCTCGCAGCTCAGCTTCAGGAGACGGCCATACAATGCGACTTGCTGGAAATTGCTGATACTGCCTGCCAGCTTCAGAACGCAGCGCAGGTAGCCGATATCGTTGAAGCAATCGATCTGACGAACCGACTACTGGAGCTGTGCCAGTTTGACGTAACTCTGAAGACGGAAATTCAGTCGGTTTGAAAAACTCCTGCATCAGTTCCTCGCATCGACGATGAAGCTGGACACAGTCTACTCAATATGTCAGCCAGCGTTGCAGCAGCGGGTTTCTTTTCCCGTGGATCGCTGCCCTTTCCCGACAGGGTTTGACTCTTCCCTGACCCGAAAATGTCACTGGAATGTCGTAAAAGCGGCACCGCTGCCTTAAACCGGACAGGAAGAATAATCGTACCAAGATAGTTGCGGCCTCGAAGAATGGGGTGTATGATGAGGCTGGGCAATATTGTCTTGTACATTAGAGAACTCAATCTGGTAACCAGACGCGCGGATGATGAGTAATGAGACTGCCCTCTGCCAGCGAATATCGTTTCTAATCTCACTGAATCACCTTTAAATGAACCTTGGGGAGGCGTTGTCATGCAGTTTTGTCTGATGCTCATATCTACATTGGCCGTATCACATTTCGCCTCTATCGCTTATTCCCAACAGGCTACGGAACGGACTCCCGCGCAGCTGTCCGAATCGCGAGAGCAATGGCGGATGCTGTATGTGGGAGGGAAGAACATTGGCTATGTTCACAACGCCGTTAACACAGTGGATCGGGACGGCAGACAGGTTGTAGTCAATCAGCATGCTTCCGTCATCGCCGATACTCATACCAAAATTATGATTCAGACTGAGGAAACGATCGACGGCGATGTGCTTTTCTTTCGCTACCAGGTCCAGAACCGACCCTCGATCACGACTCGCAAAGAGGGCCGTGTTGTCGATGGGCAATTGCAGATTAAGACTGAAGCAAATGGTCGGGTAGCTACAATCTCTCAAGACTTCCCGCTTGATGTCAAAGGTCCCGCTTATGCCGATCGGATGCTGTTGCAGCATCCGCTGAAAGCCAACGAAACCAGGACGATCACCACATTTGATCCCCGGTCTGCTAAGGTCGACACGATCCGTTTTGAGGCGCGTGACTATGAAAACACGCTGCTCATGGATGGCACAGAGAAACGTCTGCTGCATGTGCTGGTCACACACAGCATATCGCCGACACTGGTGTTCCACGAGTTCTTCAATGAGGATGGTGAGTCCTGGAAAACGACGGTTCCCTCCCAGGACATGGTCGTCTACACCACTTCCCGGGAGACCGCACTCAAACCGTTCAGGGACTTCAAAATTCCTTAATCCGTTTTTCAGAATATCCCGCTGCAGTAATCGGACACACTGATGCTGAATTGTTAAGTGCAGTTCTGACCCGTGTGATTTGTCGGAGTCCCTCTTCTGGAGCTCTGGTCCAGTCAAACGTCGCCTCACTCTGCTCAGCAGTAAAATGAAGAGGAATGGATTCATGAAATATTCTGTTCTCGATCGTGGATGTTGAATTAAAAATATGAGCTCTATCCCTGCCTGCTTCTCGCAGACAGCCACTCAACCACTGAAAAAATTCGACTTGACTCCCACCTGCTCCCAACCAGAATAAGCACCTAACTGAGTCGCGCGCGTGACCAGTTTACAGAGCACCGAAACACAAGCCACTTGTTCTGACTCTTCACTAAAAATGAGCCTGTTTTTTCCCGATTTGCACTGCCTGAAACACCACCCGTTCGTGATGGTACCCTGCGGGTCGCCGCACATCGCAAAGCTTCGCCCCGGTACCGCCCCGGCATCGCAGCAGGTCGGTTCTCCGTCAACCCGTATCGCCACATGATATTGTTCATCCTCTTGACGCCCTCATGTCTTTCCACAAAATAATCCAACATGCAACGAAACCACTGACCACAAACCACAGATCGAACACAAAAATGAACCCCACAAAAACAACAAACTTTCAATGTCCTCTCCCCCGTCCGGGTCCCATCTGTCGGCTTGCCCGACAGTGCTTTGAGTAACCATCCCAACTCAGAAAAACAGGGTGAGCCCGAATGCAATTCGGGCCGAGCACAGCGAGCAGGAGG
>NZ_CAXAVM010000295.1:0-5965 GCF_963972345.1 uncultured Gimesia sp.
ATCAGTTGCTGTTCCGTTACTGGCCAGGTCAGGTCGTGGTGGTGGCAATTATGATGGGGCTCAGCTTTACTGTCATCAGCGTCTTTTTGACGCGGTTTGTTTCTCAGAAAGACCTGGGCGGTATCGGCACCTTCTTCGCCGGTTACGCTGTTTCCGCCTTCATAATCCGCATTGTAACGCGACGCTGGGGTGAGACAGTGGGCCGCAACAAAATGATCACCCTGGGATTGATGGGACATGCCATCGGTCACACGATTCTGCCCTCCATCACACAGGAATGGCAGTTGATTGGTCCATCCATCCTGTGTGGTTTTGGACACGCACTCCTGTTTCCCGCGGTCGTTTCTCTGGGAACCGAATCATTTCCCTCTCATTACCGGGGAACAGGAACCACAATCGTACTGGGCTTTTTTGATGGGGGCGCAATTATTTTTGCTCCGATTCTGGGAAGCATCATCGACCGCTGGGGTTTTACTCCGATGTTTTATACTTCAGCTTTCGTGATGACGCTGACCGCCACTGTCTACACTTTGACGGCCAATCACAGCCTGAGTAAAGACATCGCGGTTCCGCAGCAGCAGGAGCTCAGTGTGTCGCTGGAAGAGACCCTCGAAAAAGGGGTTCCACAAGAGGTGGCAACTCAATGTACACAGCGCGGATGAATTTAACGAATCGCCCCGGATTCGAGATCTTGTACAACTTCAGCCAGCACTGCAGGATCTTCTGATTTGAGTACATGATCAATACGTGAGGCGGGAACGTTGAGGCGTTCCATCAGTTCGCGGGCTTTTTCCCAGAGTTTTGCTTTTTTCTTACCTTCCGTCAGAAACAGGTTGGTGCAGAGTTCTGACAGTCGCTGTTGATCGATGGATTCTCGATTGTCGTAGTAACGTTTGATCACATCTTTTTGATAATTGGAATATTCTGCCATCTGAAAATCTCGACTCCTCTGTGATCATATCCACTCAAAACGGGTTTAGCATGCCGGACAGGCAAATTACAACTGAGATATAGAAGACTTTTATCGGTTTGAAAGTTCCCGAGTCTGACTAAAATTTGAGCTCTGACGCAACAAATGGAAATGATTGATTTTATGCCTCGGACCCCTACAAAGGGAACAGAAAAATCACAAGGGAATCCATTTTTAGATTCCAGAGACGAGAATCTCTAAATTTGTGGCAATTTCGCACTCCCAAACCGATACATTTATCGTAAAATACCCAATACCGCCATGTGATTCATTTTACCCGAATTAAAAATAAGCGCAAACCGGTATTTAGACGATAAGACATCATACAGTATTCACAACAAATGGCCGAAAGTTCTGATTAGACTGTGTCCAGTTTTACTGTAGCGTCTCCCGTGTCATTTTGACCGAGCATCATAGATTGAGAGACGCTATTTTTAAATGTGATGCGCTCTAGTTGACTCACCAAAATTCTGGGAGTAACATTTTATGCGTTCTCAGCAGTATCTAATGTAACCCTTATCTGATACTCACAACTGTTTGATTCATCTATTAGAAAAAATGCTGATAGTTCATAAGTCCGGAGCGAAACGTGTCCGTCACACAATTTACTGAGCAGGAATTGAAGGATCTCGAAGAAAAAACGACGATTCCTCGTTTTTTATTCTTACCCCTGGGATTAATCGGCCTCTGGTGCCTGGCTGTCTACTGGCCGAGCCAGGCGATAGGCTGGCAGATCTTCTGGACCCTATTCACCTCCTACTGTCTGTTCTGCTGGACCAGTTGCTTTCACGAATGCTCTCACCACACCCTCTCCGGTTCCAAGAATGCCAGCATCTGGTTAGGCCGTGTGCTGGGGACAGCGATGTTTGTTCCCTACACCGTCTATCGTGAGAGCCATATTCGCCACCATGCCTATCTGAATAAACCCAGCGACTGGGAACTCTGGCCTTATTCAGACCCCAATACATCGCTGCGGTTCCGCAGAATCTTTATCTGGTTTGACCTCGGTATGGGCCTGTTTATGGCTCCCTACATCTATGGTCGCATCTTCTGGCATAAAGATTCGCCGCTCACGGACCCCAAAGTTCGTCAGACGATTCGCATTGAATATGTGGCCATGGTTCTCTTCTGGGGCTCCGTCCTGGGACTGTGTGCGTACTACGGTGTAGTCTGGGATCTGGTACGTGTCTGGTTCCTGCCCCATTATCTGGCAGGCATTTATCAGAATACACGCAAATTCACCGAGCATCTGGGCATGAGCAGCTATGACCCCATGCTGGGCACACGAACGGTAGTCGGTTCCAACCTGATTACGAAACTCTGCACCTACTTCAATTTCGATATCTTCGTACATGGCCCGCATCATCGCCATCCCCGGATTGCCCATAACCTGCTGCTGCAGAAGATGGACGACTACCAGGAAAAGAACCCTGACGTCAAATACCCCGTCTTCACAACATACTGGGGTGCGATCATCGACATGGCCCCTGCCTTCATCTTCAAGCCCGGTGTGGGCATGAATGCAGGAGCTCCACCGCCAGGCAAAGAGAAAAAGCAGATTGATAACTTCGTGCAGGATGTCGCCAAAGAAGTGATCGCCGACGATGACCTTGTCACGAAACCGGTCGATTAATCGGTAGCCGGGCAATCACAAAGCCCCTGGCATGCATTTGAACTGTTTTATCACGCTTTCACTGTGCGCGACAAAGTACCTGGCAGCCCCTCTTCACCTGCTATCGTTTAAGTGTCGCGTTGATAAAAGGGCAGCTCCGTCACTTTGACGGGGAATCGTTTGCCCCGTATATCGGCTTCCAGAATCTGCCCTGCATCGGCGAATCCGGATTCCACGTATGCCATTCCGATCGGCTGATCCAGAGTGGGTGAGAAAGACCCGGATGTCACCATTCCCACCTGCTGATCTCCAGAGAATAACAGCGACCCTTCACGGGCTGCCCGCTTCCCCTCGAGGGTAAAGCCCACGCGAACTTTTCGGTCATCGCGTGCTTTTGCAGCAACCAAAGCCTCTTTCCCGATGAAATCAGCCGCCTTCAGTTTCACTGCGAAATTCAGGCCTGCGGTAAAGGGATCGGTCGTTTCATCCAGTTCATGACCATACAGGGGCATTGCCGCTTCCAGTCGCAGCGTGTCTCGACATCCCAGGCCGGCTGGAATCAGTCCTGCTGACTGGCCATCGGCGATCAATCGCTTCCAGAGTGCTTCACCTTCTGACTGATCCAGGACAACTTCGAAGCCATCTTCTCCAGTATAACCCGTGCGACTGACCAGAGCATTGACTCCCAGCACCTGGGTTTCGATCCCGTAATAATATTTGATCTCGTTCAGCTCCGCATCCGCCAGGGGATTGAGAATGCCCAGAGATTGCGGTCCCTGTAAAGCCAGCATGAATTTATCACGGGTCTGGTCTTCAATCCGTACATCAAAGCCGGCCCGCTGCCCTTCGATCCAGTCCACAATTTTCAGACGGTTGGAAGCATTCACCACCAGCATGTAAAAATCAGAGAAGCGGTACACCAGTACGTCATCCAGAATCCCCCCTGATTCATTCGTAACCAGCGAATACCGGATCTGTCCCGGCTTGAGGGATTCCACACTGTTCGTCAGCAACCGATCCAGAAAGCGGCAGGCATCAGGTCCGGTGAAAAACAGCCGTCCCATGTGGGCAATATCAAACAGGCCTGCCGCATTGCGGACCGCCTGGTGCTCTGTGGTGATATTGGAATAGAGCAGAGGCATTTCCCAGCCCGCAAAATCAACCATACGGCCACCATGGTCGACATGCCACTGATGACAGGCAGTATATAACAAGGAATCAGACACAGATTTCTCTCTTCTCTAGGGGCTGTTGCTGACGGAATGGATCAAAAACGAGCGTGACCTGTCATCAATCTTGATGCTCATCTATTGTGGAAGTTCAGGGCGAATCTCGCAATTCACACACTCAGGGAATCTGAAAATTCCCCGACTCTTTCGATGTAAAAAAAGCGAGGTCCTCGCTGAAGCAGGCCTCGCTTTTCTGTAGCAGACTGGGATGAACCGCGTCTTATTCCTTAGAGCACAGTTTGGCCCGCATATATTCGCGATTCATGCGGGCAATATTCGATATCGAAATCTCAGCCGGGCAGGCGGCTGAACATTCTTCCGTGTTGGTGCAGTTGCCAAATCCTTCCAGATCCATTTGTGCCACCATATTCTGGACGCGACTGGACCGTTCCGGCTTGCCTTGAGGCAGTGTCGACAGATGCGAAACTTTGGCAGACACAAACAGCATCGCGGAGGCATTTTTACACGCAGCAACACAGGCACCACAGCCAATGCAGGCCGCTGCATCCATCGCAGTTTCCTGAACCGGCGCCGGCACTGGAATCGCATTCGCTTCGGGAGCGTTACCGGTACTGACCGAAATAAAGCCCCCCTTCTCGATGATGCGATCAAAGGCACTGCGGTCAACAACCAGGTCACGGATCACGGGAAACGCCTGTGCCCGCCAGGGCTCGACCACAATCGTATCACCGTTTTTAAACCGTCGCATATGCAACTGACAGGTAGTCGTTCCAGTATCGGGGCCGTGTGCCTGACCATTGATCATCAGGCTGCACATACCACAGATACCTTCGCGACAGTCATGGTCAAAGGCGATCATCTCATCGCCTTGAGCATGCAGTTGCTCATTCAGGACATCCAGCATTTCCAGGAAGGACATATGGGTCGAAATCCCGGTCAGCTTGTATTCCACATACTTACCCGCGACATCAGCGCCGGGCTGTCTCCACACTCTGAGCGTCAGATCCAGTGTCTCGCTCATTATTTATAACTCCTCGTAGCCAGAGGTACTTCAACAAATTCTAACTGCTCACGGTGTTCTACGGGCTCATTGCCCACTCCCGTGAATTCCCAGGCCGTGACATGACAGAAATTTTCATCGTCACGCATCGCCTCATTTTCAGGAGACTGGTGTTCTTCACGGAAATGACCGCCGCAGGATTCTTCCCGCACCAGTGCATCACGCACCATCAACTCACCAAACTCCAGGAAGTCGGCCAGACGGCCTGCATGTTCCAGATTCTGGTTTAACTGCTCGCCCTGGCCGATCACTTTGATGCTGGACCAGAACTCGTCTCGCAGGTCACGGATCTTGCCCATCGCCGTTTCCAGCCCCTGGCGTTCCCGGGACATTCCACAGTAATCCCAGAGAATGTGTCCCAGTTCGCGATGGATACTGTCGGACGAGCGGGTGCCCTGCACTCCCAGGATTTTTGCGTTCCGGTCCTGGGCATTCGCCATGGCTTCCGCAAACGCTTCATCATCCGTTGAGACCGAAGGCAGATTCTGTGAGCCCAGATAGTGTCCTGTGGTATAAGGGGCGACAAAATAGCCATCGGCCAGTCCCTGCATCAGAGCGGACGCTCCCAGGCGGTTCGCACCATGATCCGAAAAGTTGGCTTCCCCCAGTACAAACAGACCGGGGATGGTACTCTGCAGATGATAATCCACCCACAGGCCGCCCATCGTATAATGCACGGCGGGATAAATCCGCATCGGAACCTGATAGGGATCTTCGCCTGTGATCTTGTGATACATGTGAAACAGGTTGCCATACTTGGCTTCAATCGCGTGCCGACCATCGCGGGCAATCGCATCACGGAAATCCAGGAACACGGCCTGACCCGATGAACCGACACCGTAACCGGCATCACAGCGTTCTTTGGCAGCACGAGAGGCCACATCGCGGGGCACCAGGTTTCCAAACGCCGGGTAGCGGCGTTCTAGATAGTAATCCCGTTCGCTGTCCGGGATCTCGTTTCCGCGTCGATTGTCATCAGGAGACTGAGGCACCCAGACGCGGCCATCGTTTCTGAGGCTCTCACTCATCAAAGTCAGCTTGGACTGATAATCGCCGCTGACCGGAATACAGGTGGGATGGATCTGCGTGTAACAGGGATTCGCAAAGAAGGCCCCCCGTTTATGGCAGCGCCA
>NZ_CAXAVM010000296.1:0-5761 GCF_963972345.1 uncultured Gimesia sp.
CAGGCTCTGCAGATATCCTGATGAGCTGGATTCACTCATCACATACACCTTCTCTCTATATGAAACAGGACAGCCCGAAAACAACATTGCCCGGGCTGCCACTGAAGTCTTAACCAATAAATTCCAGTTTGACCGGGTTGGGGATAATGCCCGCTTCGTAACCCCGCTTCAACAGTTCAGCGACGGCTTCCCGTCCCTTTTCGCCGAAGTCCAGGGTCCAGTCGTTGACATACATGCCTACGAATTTGTCAGCACTGTCCCGGTTCAGATCGCGACCGTACTGCAAAGCATGATCCAGCGCTTCACCCCGATGTTCCAGGCCATATTCGATGCTGCGTTTCAGAATGGCGGTGACTTCTTCCATCATCTCCTGTCCCATGTCTTTGCGAATTGCATTCGCACCGAGGGGCAGAGGCAGGCCGGTTTCTTCGTACCACCACTGGCCCAGGTCGACGACCAGTTTCAATCCCTGGTTGCCATAAGTCAGCTGACCTTCATGAATGATCAGGCCCGCGTCGAACTTGCCTTGTTCGACCAGGTTCAGGATTTCGTCGAAGGGATGCTCTTCGTATTCGAAGTCATCGCCCAGCAGTAATTTGAGCGCCAGAAAGGCGGTGGTCAGCTTACCGGGAATGGCGATTTTTTTGCCCCGCAGATCGTCAATACTCCACTCTTCGCGAGCCACAACCATCGGGCCATATTTGTCACCCATCGAGGCACCACAGGAGCAGATCGCGTAGGTATCCGTCAGGTAAGCATAACCATGCAGGCTGACAGCCGTCAGCTCCAGTTCGGCATTGAAGGCCCGTTGATTGAGCGATTCAATATCCTGTAACTCGTGAGTAAATCGATACTTACCAGTTTCGATCTTGTCATTGGCCAGGGCATGAAACATAAAGGCATCGTCCGGATCGGGACTGTGGCCTACCTGAATTAATACTTTTTCATCTGTCATCATGGATCACACACAAATAAATGGAGTCTTGGTGAATATGTAAACGATTGATCGCCGGCGGAAACACCAGCTTCAACAGCAGACTATATAAGCTGAAAAGCGTTGCAGAACACTATAGAGAGTTCCCCGCCACTTAGCCACCTTGCAGCGTGAACAACTTATAAAGCCGGGCACCGAGGGCTCCTGAAACGCAACCAGCGATTCAAATAAGTGAAACCATACATCCAGTTGCGTGTATTCTTGCACATGTGTCGATTGATTGACGACCACGAAAACCCAAAACCAGCCATCAGAAAGATCGGGTAGCCCCGAATGCAATTCGGGGTTGTCGCAGACAACAGGAAACTGTCAGGGCAAACATTCAACTCAGGGAAACAATACCAACCCCATCAAAGTAGGGCGCGGACCCATGTGTCCGCCCGCCTGGCGAAAGTCGCCCCGGATTTATCTCTGGAACGGGTCCATTAAGAACGTTCGCAGTATGGCAATGCAAAGTCAGTCGCTGCCCGGATTCATCGCTTCTACTGACAGTTTCCTCCTTCGCATGGCAGCAAAAATCAGTCCCTTACCGCGGCCCACTGCTGGTCCAGGATTTTCGGCGAGACCTTTAAAGCCGTGCCCAGCTTCTGGGCGAACAGGGAGACCCGTAATTCTTCCAGCATCCAGCGGAACTTGATCAGCTGCGGATCCACGATTTCCCGCTCGTGATGCTGTCGGGCCCGCTGTGAATAGAGTTCGAAGTAACGCGAGATACTGCGAATGTTCGCGATGTCTTTCTGCAGACCCGTTCCTCCCAGCTTGCTCAACCGCATCTCCATGCCCTGCAGATAGCGCGGGAACTGCTGCAGCCACGGGTAAGGCGTGCTCACCAGGAATCGGTTGTTGATCATCGCATTCAACTGGGCCCGCATGTCGTGCAGCGGCTCACTCCAGGCTGGCACCTTGGTCTTATCGAGGGTCACCTTCATTTTGTGATACTGCTCAAACAGGCCCGGCAGCAGACTGGCCAGGTCCTGTGCGGCGACCGGAATCTGGTTCCGCCACTCTTTCACCAGTTGACGGTACTCTGCCTCGTTCCGCGGCAGTCGTTCTTTTTGTCCAAACAGGGTCCGCTCTGCCAGCAGTTCGACCAGTTGTTCCCGCAGATTGATCCCGCCAATCGCGGTCGCATACAATGAGATTCGGTTCAGATCGGGTAAATGCTCGACCTGGGCTTTCAGTCGCTTGTGTTCCGACAGGACAAACAACCGCCGCAAACCAAACCGCGTTTCGTAAGCTGCCCGCTCCGGTGCATCACGCAGACAGAGCGCTACTGTCGTCTGTTCATCCACTAAACTGGGGAAACCTGTCAGCGAAAGTTGATCGTGCTGAATCTGGACCTCTGCCGGAAAATCACCGAACGTCCAGTCCGTCAGCCCGGACTGACTCCAGTGGTCATCCGAGAGTGCCGTGAAACTGCTGGCGGCTTTCGAACCGTATTCCTGTCGCAGCTGAGTCAGATTCCGATTGACGGCGATCGCGGCGCCTCCCTGGTCCAGCACGCGAATATTCATCTGCAGATGCTGAGGCAGGCGTTCGATCTCAAACTGGTCCGCGGTAATCCGTTCGCCCGATATCTGCGAGAGCATCTCCGCCACCGTCTCTTCAAACGAACCTTTGCCGAACTCCAGCTTGCTGACGACCTGCTTTGCCGTCTCCGGTGCCGGCACCAGCATCCGGCGGACCGCCTTGGGCAGCGCCTTGATCATCGCGGCCACTTTTTCTTCCAGCAGTCCCGGCACCAGCCAGCCCAGCCGTTGCGGCGACAGTTGATTCAGACTCTCCTGCGGAATCGAAACGGTGACGCCGTCTTCCTCGGTACCAGGCTCCAGATGATATTCCAGCGGGAACTGCATCTTGCCCATGTTGATCGCGTCCGGGAATTCGCCCGCATCGATCTCTTCGCTCTGCGTATCGAAAAAATCTTCGAGTCGCATATTCAACAATGTCGGCGTTTTGCGGCTGGCGACTTTCCACCACTTCTTCAGGCTCACGCCATCATACACGTTTTCCGGAATCCGCTGATCGTAAAATGCGAACTGCTGTTCCTGCGAAGGAATCAGGTCGTACCGTCGCGACCGGGCCTGCTGCTGTTCCAGATCTTCGATGAATTTCTGATTGTGCGCCAGAAAATCGACATTGATATTAATGTCACCTTCGACGAGGCCGTACTGCAGCAGCAGCGTCCGTGAATGTTCGGGATCAATCTTTCCGTAATGCACGGAACGTCGGGGCACGATGGTCAGGCCGAACAGCGTCACTTTTTCCGCAGCGACCGCCGAGCCCGCTTCGCCGTTCCAGCGGGGATCGCTCCAGCTCTTCTTCACCAGGTGCGGGGCCGCTGGCTCAATCCAGTTGGGTGAAATCTTCGCAACGGTCCGCGCGTAGCGTTTACTCGTTTCGATCAGCTCGGCAGAAATGATCCACTTTGGTTTCTTCTCAAAAATTCCCGAGCCAGGCCAGAGAAAATACTTCTGCTGTCCTGCGCCCGTGTATTCGTGCGAATCCGAACGCATGGCGATGTTCGAGAGCAGGCCGGGCAGCAGCGCTCGATGAATGGCCGCCGAATCGTCTTTCCGTGGATGCGGTTTGATCCCGCTCTCTTCCACCAGCTGACGCAGTTGACGGAAGATGTCCGCCCACTCCCTCAGCCGGTTGTACGACAGGAAATTCTGCACACAGGCGCGTCGCAGCTTGCTGTGTGACTGCTCTTCTTTCAACTTGTGATAGAAGTCCCACAGTTTGAGGAAGCTGAGGAAATCCGAATCGGGATCGCGAAACTGCTGGTGTGCTTCGTCGGCGGCCTGCTGTTTTTCAATCGGCCGTTCCCGCGGGTCCTGCAGTTCCAGGGCCGCCGCGATGATCAGAATTTCGTGCAGACAGTTTTCGTCATGCGCTGCCAGAATCATCCTCGCAATCCGCGGGTCGACCGGCAGACGACTGATCTTGCGACCAATGTCCGTCAGCCGATTCTGTTCGTCAATCGCCCCCAGTTCATACAGCGTGCTGTAGCCATCGCGGATTGCCGTTGGTTTAGGCGGATCGATAAACGGGAACTCTTCAATCGCCCCCAGCCTCATGTTCAGCGTCTGCAGAATGACCGACGCCAGGTTGGTTCGCAGAATTTCAGGCGACGTGAATTCATCGCGGCTCTTATAGTCGGCTTCGCTGTAAAGCCGGATACAGATCCCCGGTGCGACACGACCGCAGCGACCGGCCCGCTGATTGGCGGACGCCTGCGACACCGCTTCAATCGGCAGACGCTGCACCTGTGACCGACTGGAATAACGGCTGATGCGTGCCAGCCCGGTATCGATCACATAGCGGATGCCGGGCACCGTGATCGACGATTCCGCGACGTTCGTCGCAATCACAATCCGCCGATACGAAGAAGGGCGGAAGACTTTATTCTGTTCCGCCGTCGACAGTCGCCCGTAGAGGGGCACAATCTCGGTCTGCTGTCCGCCGTCATCGCCGATGATCGACCGACCCCGCAGCAGTTTGGCCGTCTCGCGAATATCCCACTCGGTCGCCACAAAAATCAGGATGTCGCCGTCATCAATGGCCGCCAGTTCGTTGACCGCATCCGCCAGCTGCGACTGTTCGTCGCGTGAATTGTTCTGTGACTTATTGCCGGCTTCTTTGCCTGCCTCTTTACCAGCCGGTTCGTCATCAAAGGGACGATAGCGGATCTCAACCGGATACGTGCGGCCCGAGACATTCAGAATCGGCGCGGGTCCTTCGCGGCTGGCAAAATGTTCGCTGAAGCGTTCCGCGTCAATCGTCGCCGAGGTGATGATCACCCGCAGGTCTCTGCGTTTGGGCAGCAGACGTTTGAGAAAACCCAGCAGAAAGTCAATGTTCAACGAGCGTTCGTGAGCTTCATCGATGATGATTGTATCGTACTGATTGAGGAAGCTGTCGGTCTGGGTCTCTGCCAGCATGATGCCATCGGTCATCAGTTTGATATAGGTATTCGGGTTGGTCGTGTCGGTGAAGCGAATCTTGAAGCCACAGGCGGTTCCCTGTTCGCGGCCGAGTTCTTCCGAGATGCGGGCGGCGACCGAACGGGCGGCGATCCGGCGGGGCTGCGTATGCCCGATGATGCCGCTGATCCCGCGACCCATTGACAGTAACAGCTTGGGCAACTGTGTCGATTTCCCCGATCCGGTCTCCCCGCAGACGATGACCACCTGGTTCTCTTCAATTGTCTTCTGGATGGAGTCCAGTTCTGCATGGATCGGCAGACTCTGATCAAAGGTGATTTTGGGACAGAGTTTGAGCCGTTCTTCGCGGCGGGCCAGTGATTTCTCCAGTTCGTCCCGCAGCTGCTGCAGATTTTTATCGAACGGCTTTTTGTCTTTTTGTGCCTGTCGGATCGACCGCAGCCGTTGTGAGAGCCGAAACTGATCCCCGGCCATCGCACGCGCGATCAACGCCGGCAGTTCCGACAGCGCAGCAGTGGAAGCCTCACTGGCAGCACCAGCGTCAGCAGCAGCCGAATTCACATCACCGCGGGACATCAGACATCAACAGAAAAAGAAACAGGACCAGCCAACAGGGTTGACCCGCATTATGAAACGAAAGTTCGGCAGCGCGAAGGGTTTCAGGCGGGTTTTGTGGGAATAGTTCAACGGAACATGAGAAAGAGAGCCATTCAGGACCAAAACCAGATGATATTGTGTTCCGGCCGGGTAGCCCCGAATGCAATTCGGGGTTGTCGCAGACAACAGGAAACTGTCAGAGCAAGCAGTCAAACCAGGGAAA
>NZ_CAXAVM010000297.1:0-5754 GCF_963972345.1 uncultured Gimesia sp.
CCCGCCGTTCGCAGTGTAAGAATAATCTGAAACAGATCGCGTTGGCGACACATAATTTCCACGATACGTTTCTGAGATTTCCATTTGGGACTTCGGACTATGAAGTTACAGCTGATCTGTCGGATCCCGGTGATTTGCCTGCTGCGACCTGGATCACGGGACATATTGAAATCATGCCTTATCTGGAGCAGGATGCGGTCGCCCGGCGGTGGGATAAAGAAGAAAGATATAACAGTACGAATGATACGGACGGAGATGGGTTCACGAATGCAATGCTGATTCAGATGATCGTGCCTACCTTTTTATGCCCCACAATGACAATGCCCTCAGCACCGCTAGCAGGTAATCGTGGTCCCTGCAGTTATATTTTCTCTGCCGGTACAAAGTCCACGTCGGAATTTCATTATGGAGACCCAGAACCTGCATTTGATGGAGCGATTACACCACGGATTTTGAATCCCGATAAATCAGACAGTCCCAGTTATCAAAAAAAGACAAAAATGCGTGACATTACGGATGGGACTACGAATACATTTTTGATGGGAGAGACTGATTTTGCTCCGGCTGGAGTCCCCTCTACTACCTATGGCAGTGTCTGGGCTTATGGATATCTAGGTTATACCTGGGGGACAACTTTCTCGAGATTAAACCTGCGTAATGGCACCACTTCTTACGGTGTCTTTCGCAGTCAACATACGGGGGGAGCACACTTTGCAATGGCTGATGGTTCCGTGCATTTTCTTTCTGAAAATATCAATAATGAACTGTATCAGGCGCTCTCCACTCGTGCCGGTGGTGAGGTCGTCGAGTTTCCTTAAGCATAGTTTCAATATCAGGACGCGACCTGCACTTTACTGTTCTGGTCGCGTACCTGTTTTCTGGAGAAAATCATGTTTCGTGTAGTATGTATTCTGTTATTGCTGTGGCCAGTGGTGCTGACTGGTTGTGGTGGTTCGGATTCTGGTGTGCAGATTGGCGTTCCCTCTGATGTTCCCACGCCTCCGCCAATTTCGCTGGATGAATGGGATAAGATGACGGACATCAATCAAAAATATGATGTTGACACCTTGGATCGATTGAGGGCCAGTGATCCCAGGCTGGAAAAAGAAAATGCCTGGGACCAGTTTTTAACAGAGGTAGTCGTGCCCAAGATGAAAGAGGAAAAACCTCGTCCTTCTCAAAATTAGCCTGAACTTCAGGTGAAGCGACGCGTCTCCCGCATCCTCAACTGGCGTGAGCAACCAGGGCGGGACGACGTACTGTGAAATAGGATTGTCCTGCTGTTTGCTGGCGGTTCGATTTCAAATCAATGCTGTTTCCGCAGTCGATGACCCGCTGTGAGGACTCTGTACGTCAGAGCTTCTTACGGCGGGAATCGATGCTGCCATCCCCTTCTCTTCTCAGTCATTCTGTCGCAGCCCTGGTTCAGAACGCCGCTGTTTCCCTGCTTGAGCAGAGCCTGCCCTGCGCGTTGATCGCTCAGTCTGTCTGACATGCGACCGCTTCCCCACTGCCTGGCTGCGTTTTCTGCAGTACTTACCGGATCTTTTTTGAATGGGGCGTGCTGGCACAGGAATTGCGTTCCCCTTTTCCAGTTTGAAACAACAGAGGGTCATGCATGGGAGCATGCACTGAACCAATGCCAGGACAGGCGCAGGAAAGTGTCTACTGTTGTCTTTTCGATAGAATCACTCACCGCTGTTTACGGAGGAAGAAAAATGAGTCTCAAACAATCCTGTATTGATGCCTGCCTGAAATGTGCGACGGATTGTGAATTCTGTCTGGATGCCATGATCAATAAAGAAAGTCATAACGACTGCCCCCACTGCTGTCGCGAATGTGTCGACATCTGCCTGTATACAGCACAGGCACTGGCGCGGAACAGTAAGTATTCCTCACAGATCAGTCAGTTATGCGCTGAGATCTGTACCTGGTGTGCAGAACAGTGTGAGGCCCATGAACATTATCACTGTCAGGCGTGTGCCGCTTCCTGTCGTAAATGCGCAGCCGAATGTAAAGAGGTCGTGGCTGTCTGACAGCAGTTGTGTTCCAGGGGAGCACCGGGATTCCTTTGCACCCATGGCGGCTGTGAAGGGAATCGGGAAAGTACTCCCCTGGATCGTTGGGGGACGAAAATTCGTTTAGAGAAAAAATGAAGGAGTTGGATTGATGACGAAGTTTAATCTGGAAGGTAAAACAATCGCATTTCTCGCCACTGATGGTTTTGAACAGGTCGAGTTGACCGAGCCATGGGAGGCCGCCAAAAAAGCCGGCGCCGATGTGCAACTGGTCTCGCTGAAAGCGGGATCGATCCAAGGCGTGCATCACGATCAAAAAGGAGATCAGTTCGCCGTTGATCAGACGGTTGATGAAGTGAGCGCGGAAAGCTTTGATGGACTGGTCCTGCCCGGAGGAGTTTTTAATCCTGATGCGCTGCGGATGCACGAAACGGCGGTCGATTTTGTACGCGACTTCTTCAAACAGGGAAAACCGGTGGCCGCAATCTGTCACGGCCCGTGGTCGCTGGTGGAAGCCGATGTGGTGGCGGACCGCCGCGTGACCTCGTGGCCGAGCCTGAAGACCGACCTCAAAAATGCGGGCGCGACATGGGTGGATGAAGCCTGCGTCTGCGATCAGGGTCTGGTGACCAGCCGCAACCCGGATGACCTGCCCGCATTCTGCGAGAAGATGCTTGAAGAGTTTGCGGAAGGCAAACACGCGAAACAGACCGCCTGAAAAATAGATTCAGTCCGGCTCGATTCTATTGAGATCAACCGGAAAACACATGCCAGGACGAACCCTGCAGGGGAAGTGTTTCATTCACATTTCCGTTGCAGGGCGTTCTGCATTAATGGGGTGAATCACAGGTCCTGCTGTTTTTGATACGATCATTTTCAGTCGATTATGAAGTGTTGATGTAAGTCTGCATTGATTGATTGACTTCAAAAAATGTACTGTCATAATATCTGATCTTCTGGCCAGACTGCTGTGCTGGAAAGGAACACCCTGTTCCAGAGAATGCGTTGTCAAAAATTGCCTGAAGCGAGTGGGAATCATGACAGAAGAAGAGTATCTCAGACCGCGTCGAAAGCGAAAACGAAAACCGGTCGCTGCAGAGTTGACGAAGAAAAAAAAGTCAACGGGCGTGAAAGCGGATGCCAGGCCGAAAGCTAAGAAAAAGAAAGCGAAGTCGCAGGATGATGAGCCTTCAACGCATAAACTGATCGCGCTGGTGATGCTGGGGATCGCGCTGTTTGGCTGGGCGTGTGCCGCGGCTGCTTATGCGCATGCGAAAGAGGGTTGGCGCAGTAACGAAACCGAACGTTTCGCTGCCGAAAATGGAGGCGAACTGGAGTCAGACTTCCGCTCGACCCGCAGGAGAGCCGCCGGGGCGGCGATGTTCAAGACGGCTTTCAATTCGTTAATGGACTTCATCGGGAACGCGTTTCGCCAGATCCCCAATGTCTTCGCTGTGATCGCGTTTACTTTCTCTGAGCGGTTGTGGCTGGTGATCCTGTTTGCGGTTCTGGAAGGAGGCGCCCTGGGTCTGGGATACGTTATGGAAAAAGTGGGCGAAGGCTTTATTGATCCGCCTCAGTACCCGTAGGCTCTGTTCACTGAGCACCGTCGGACAAGCCGACGATGGCACGCGCACCTCTGATATAGTAGGGCTCGTTGCAATTTCTATAGAGGTTTCCGTGTGTCCGGTCTAAATAGCTTGTCCGGCCGTGTCGAATGAGTATAGGAATCCCGATTCTGGATCGTACGTGGCAACTGCGACCTCCTGCTCGCTTTGCTCGGCCCGAATTGCATTCGGGCTCACCCATTTTTCTTATATGTGGTTTCGAGTTTTTCGTGGTTGAAAATTCTGATGGGGATATTTTTTCTGTTCCCCTTGTGATGGGAAACGGATTCGAACCTCGCCAGGCGGGCTGACACATGGGACAGCCCCTACGGCAAGGCAGGTCGGATGCGTGGATCAGGATTTTGCGATTGTTCTATCAGTTTCCTGTTGTCTTCGACAACACCGAATTGCATTCGGGACGACCCGGTTTAGATGTTGGTGACTGGTTGACCGAGCACCGTCGGGCAAGCCGACGATGGCACGCGCACGTCTGATACGGTGTGAAGCAGATTTGAGGACGCTCTATTTTGCTTCCGGTTTTGGCAGATCGTTGAGTTTGAACCGGACGGCGACGACGGAGTTTTTATCTTTGTTGTCACGGTATTTGACATAGGTCGTGGCGACGATGGTGCCGTCCGGGAGCAGTTCGACACCGGGATAGCCACAGTCACCAGTACGTCCGTGATGATGCAGCAGTTTCACCCTGTACTTCCCATCCCGTTTATTGACGATGTCGTCGTACGTACCCACCCAGGCGACGAAGTGTCCGCGACTGGAACTGCCCGGTGCCTGATCCCGAAAACAGACGACCAACTGCCCGTCCTTTGTGAGAACCTGTTTGTGACGGTCGCCGGTCAAGCCCCAGGGAGTGTCGACGGGTGTGGTCCAGGTGGTGCCTTCGTCATTGCTGAACATCATCAGGCTGCGACCTTTGTGAGTGTTTTCGCGCATCAGGCAACAGAGCTGATTGCCGTCCGGGCTGCGGAAGACGCAGGGTTCACAGGGATTTTTGCCAGCAACCTCTGCGACCACCTGTGGCTCCGACCAGCTGAAGCCGCCATTGTCGGAGATCGTCTGCAGCACGACGAGTGGGGCGCGGTCTTTGCCGTCGGGTCCTTTATGATACAGGCCGAGGTAACGCCCGTCTTTCAAGCGAACCATGCTGCTGAAGGTCATCACGCAGGGAAAACCGAGCGGTGGCATTTCTTTCCAGGTATCGCCATTATCTTCACTCATGATGCTGGGCATCCCCGGGCCGCCCCGTTTACCGAGGGCGGCGGAGAAGACCCACAAACGAGCTTTGCCTGCCGGATCAATCATCCGGTAGATACTGGGGCAGTTCTGATGTGTGGAGTAGCCGGCGGGAAGCCGCTCATCAACGCGGGACCAGGTTTTACCGCCGTCTTCACTGCGGGCCATGGGACCGGCAGAACCGCCGTGGTTGATGCACCAGACGGCAAGGATGGTTTTTTGATCGGGCAGCAGTAACGTGGTCGGGTGTCCCTGGTAAACCTGAGGCGTACCGGCGGCGATGACGGTCTGCTGGTCGGTCTCTCCAGAGAGATCAATCAAGGGCAGCTTGTCGTCGGCTTGAACCGGGAGTGCAGTGGTCGATAGCAATAAGATCATGAGCAGGGAAAACAGCGGCTTCATAAGATTTCTTTCTCGGGATTCGCAGGATGTAATAAGCGGTGTGATGATCAGCTTCAGGATTTCAGATCGAAGTCTTGATTCATTGGTTCAGAACCGGGTTCTATCTCGACCGTCAGTTCTGTCTTTTCATTAAAACGCGCTGGTAAATATTGGGTGGTGGGAATTTCTTCCGGCCCGCCGTCTGCTACGATTTTGACATCCTCTTTCGGACGATCCGCGGTGATTTTTACCTGGCAGGCACCGATGGGAACACCTCCCTTATTCTCGACCCGGTATTGTCCTGCTTTGATAATCGCTCCCGCCTGGGGGGCTTCCCTGCCGGCAGTCGGGATGAACCAGATCTCACCCTGGGAGACCGGTTTGCCATCGAACGTCACATTTCCCGTGACGATGACCCGTTCGGGGCCCGGTTCCGCAGAGCCACAGCCTGTGAAAAACAGACCGAACAATAGGCTGGAAATGAGGAAGAGAGATTT
>NZ_CAXAVM010000298.1:0-5612 GCF_963972345.1 uncultured Gimesia sp.
GAGATTCCAGGGCCGCCAGTTCCTCGATATTCTCCTCGATCAGGTCCGCCAGTCTATAGATCAGTCGACCACGATCCCGCGCATCCATTTTAGACCAGGGCCCCGATTCAAACGCCTTGCGGGCCGCTTTGACTGCCAGGTCAATGTCGGCGGCATCCCCTTCAGCCACTTCTGCGATGACCTCTTCCGTCGCGGGATTTATCGTGGAAAACGTTTTACCGCTGACGGCATCCACCCATTTCCCATCAATCAGCAGTTGAGTCTGTCGGATTTGCGGGCTACTGGCTACGGTATCAAGAATCTCTGTCGCCATGACTGAATCTCCTGAGAACAGGTTGAGCGTTTTAAATTCATCAGGACGTAACTAGATGTCCTGCGAAGACCGGATACGGCCTTCTCGAACATTCATTCTGATTAAATTGAATCAGGTTCTCAAGAGCGATGTTCTCATGCACTTAAAAAAGGCTGAGAACAGGCAGAAAAAGAGGCGATGGGAATGCAACTCAAGCCATGCGAGATTTTAACGCGCCGGTTGACAGTTCCTGTCGAAGCCCCACGGCTCACGGGATCGAGCAGAAGAGAGAGACGCTCAATCACAGCGTTCCCGCTCTAAATAGCCCGCAGGATTGCGGCAGCACTCTGGCCAAAGGCCGTGCGGCTGACGGACATGGCGGTGTTCTTGGTCAACGGTCGGACTTCCCCGTGAATGATATCCAGATTACACAGGGGATCTGGAGTTTCGTAATTCAATGTCGCAGGAGTCGCCCCATGTCGGAGTGAAAGAATACTTGCCGCCAGTTCCACAGCACCAGACCCAGCGTCAAAATGACCGAAGTAGCTCTTGAGAGCAGTAATCGGAATTTTGATCGCGTCATCACCGAACAGTCGATGATAGGCACGTGCTTCAACCTGGTCATCAATTTTCGTACTCTTGCCATGGGCGTTAATATGACCAAGCTGGTGAGGCATCAGGTTGGCTTGACGCATGGCGGATTCGACGGCACGCACCAGACCAGTGTCCGTTTCCTGATCGCTGTTGTTCAGGGATTTACCGTCGCATCCAGCTCCCAATCCAATGACTTCGGCATAAATTTCTGCGCCACGGCGAACGGCGTGATCGTAGTTTTCAACCACAAAAGCAGCCGCTCCCTCGCCCAGAATGGTACCATTACGAAAACGGTCGAAGGGACGACAGGCCCGTTTGGGGTCTTCATCCCGGGACAGCAGGTCAATCAGATTTTTGCGGGACAGATCCACGGGATTGATATTCGAAGTGCAGGCTCCAACGACCATACAGTCGACGGCACCACGCTTAATCCACCGCATTGCTTCTGCTAACGCGAGCAACGCAGAGGAATCCTGGCTGGTAATGGTGTTGTTGGGGCCTTGAGCATTGTGTTCGATCGAAATATGACAGGCCGGCATATTCGGTAGCTGACGAAGCATCCACAATGGAGTAATCTGCCCCATGGTGTCTTCACCCCAGCGGGTGACTTCGAAAGAATTGTCTTCTGCACACCGTTTGACAGCAGCCACCAGCTCATCGGGAGTCGTGGGGATGTGTCCTGCACCAAAGGATACGCCAAACCGTTCCGGATCAACTACACCAGGCTTGATACCGGCATTCTTAACTGCGTCAGAAGCGGCTGAAACACCCAGTTGGATGTCGCGCGACATGACTTTCAGAAATTTTTTGTTGTAAACATGTAATTCCGGATGGAAATCTTTGACTTCCGCTGCGAGCTTGGACGGAAGATTCTCAGTGGGAATTGATGTGAGACGCCCAATCCCCGAATTACCTGCACATATATTCTTCCAAAAAGTATCGATGCCGATACCAATGGGAGAAACAATTCCAATACCAGAAATTACTACGCGTGTCTGATTTGACCCAGCCATCTTAGCCTGACCCTCAATCTCCTACAGTGAAACAGCACTAATCCATTACCAGTACCGTTGAAACTATAGTTGTAAGATCTTTGAAACCCTCAGCTTAACACATCTGTGCTCAGTACTCTGGGAGTCACTTTTTCAGCTTCTATGAGTTCCATCTCTACTTATCTATATCGGAAAAAGACCACCTGAAAGCTGAGAGCGATCTCAAACCCTGAAAATAAAACACATAAACTCTAATGATTAAACAAGTTGTAGAACAACTAACGTTTAGCGGACCAGATGCTTCCGGGACAAGAAATTGTTCCGGACTGAGTCCGCAGAGCTTCAGGAAGGTGCTTTAAAAGCAGGGTGTGGTGAGAGTTAAACTCCCGTATTCAGGTTGGAAATCCTTTTCGCAGGTTCGAGTGAGATCAGTTCAGATCTACTAACATAATTGAGGTCCCCTTCAACTATATCTAGTATCTGAGTGATACCAATCGAAGTGTATTACACACTTTGCGGTTCAGTTTGTCAAGCGTTTTTCCAGAAAAGCTGATTTCTCTGATACTTCCGGGTTAAAGTCGCTGAATAGCCTGACCGTCAGACTCTGGGCAGTTTCAGGCATCTTTGATTTCAAAAACGGCCTCAATCTCAACCGCCACACCCGTAGGTAATGCCGCAAATCCGAGAGCACTGCGGGCATGATAGCCATCCCCGGTTTTGCCATACAGTTCATGAAACAGATCCGAGGCACCATTAATGACCAGATGCTGATCTGTGAAATCCGGAGTTGAGTTCACACAGCCCAGCAGTTTCACGACCTTCAAACCATCCAGGGTGCCATGCTCATCGCGTACCGAGCGGAGAATCTTGATCGCACAGTCGCGGGCCGCTGCCTGGCCTTCTTCTACAGAGACATTTTCTCCCAGTCGACCTTTCTGGTCACTGACATGTCCCGATGTCAGCAGTTGATTACCACTGCGAATACACAGATTCAGGTAGCCGGGTTCAATCGGTTCAAAGACCAGACCTAACTCAGCTGCTTTTTGCTCAACAGACATACTCGACTCCTTCAGATACAGACAGTTTCTCAAACAACCAGACGGTGATTCTGTTTCCCGTGACAACAGCCTGACAGCAACCACTTAAAGTGACTGCATTATCGCTGATAATGATCGCTGAAAATGCCTCTGCCAGCGGGGACAGAGCCAATGTAGAAGGATCGTCAGAAGATTACAATCCTGGGGCATTACGTAAAAAACTGAAACTCACCTGAAGGAGCGAACGCATTCTGAAAATGTCGTATTTCCGGTTGCGACTGCTCTGCACTCCAGACAATCGAGATCACATCAAACCGCGCCGGCTGAGAAAGCAGTTGCTGTTTTTTAAGAAAAATGCCTGCCAGACGGGTCAGCTGTTTCTGCTTCTGCAAAGTCACCGCTTCAAAGGGCTGGCCTTTTGCATCACTCTTACGGGTTTTGACTTCGATAAATACAACCGTCTCACCATCCAGGGCAATCACATCGATTTCCCCCTGCTCCGTGCGGTATTGACGGGCAATAATCGAATACCCCAGCTGCTTCAGAAAGCGAACCGCAGCGCGTTCGCCTTTGTCTCCCAGTAATCGACTGAGCCATTTACCAGCCATACGCGAATACCGTCAACCAGCATGGGGTGAAGTTGCCTCTGTCGCATCACGCACCGGACAGCTGATCAGGAGCACTGAAACAGATCCAGTGCTCCTGCTGCATCTTCGATGTTACTCTGCGTCTGTGTTTTTGACTTTGGCACGACGTTCGACCAGTCGAGTTGCCTTACCAACGCGGTCACGCAGGTAGTACAACTTGGCGCGTCGCACACGGCCGTGTCGTTTGATTTCCAGCTTGGCGATTTTGGGGGAATTCACGGGAAAAATTCGCTCGACCCCTTCACCGGCAACGATGCGACGAACCGTAAAGTTTTCGCGTGTTCCACCGCCACGACGGGCGATAATCACACCACTGAAAATCTGGATGCGCTCTTTGTCACCTTCCTGGATTCGTGTATGCACATCAACGGTGTCGCCGATTTCAAACTGAAGTGGCTCTTCGCGAAGGCTGGACGCTTCTACTTTTTTCAATAATTCCTGCATGACTCAAAGTCCTCTTGGCACATTCTCTGTCGTCCCGACAAGGACGCCTGCAATGCACAGTTTTTAATATCTGGTTTAAGTTGAATTTGATTCCGATTCAGTTAACAGATCACCGCGTCGTTCACGAGTTCGCAACAGACTCTGCTCATGACGCCAGCGGGCTATCTCCTGATGGTTTCCACTTAACAATACTTCCGGAACTTCCATTCCACGAAAGTTTTGAGGCCGCGTATACTGCGGATATTCCAGCAGCCCCGATTCAGAAAACGAATCGTATTTGGCACTGCTTTCATCGCCCAGTACTCCCGGAATTAACCGGATTACAGTCTCAATAATCAACATGGCCGGCACTTCCCCTCCATTGGTAATGAAGTCACCTGCCGATATTTCCATTGGCTCAAGACCAATGCGGATCCGTTCGTCGAACCCTTCGTATCTTCCACAAAGTAAAGTCAGTTGCCGTTCTTTCGATAATTCCTGCGCCAGACCTTGAGTCAATGTCCGCCCTTGGGGGGTTAACATGATCAGTTTACCCGGCTCAGGAACGACTTCCTGAACATGCTCTACACACTGAAAGACGGTGTCACAGCCAATCAGCATACCCGGCCCGCCGCCATAAGGGCGGTCGTCTACCGAGGCGTGTCTGTCTGTGGCCCAGTCTCGAAAATTCCAACGTTGAATCTCTACCAGTTGATTCTGGATGGCCCGTTTGAGCAGGCCCTGTTCCAGGTAACTGTCAAACAGTTCGGGAAACAATGTCAGAATATCAAATCGCATAATGCTCTCTCAGAGCGAAACTGTTTTAAAACGCGCCGGAAGCTTACCCTTCTGAAGGGGTTTCTTCAGCAGCAGTTTCTTCTGATCCGGCTTCAGTTGCTTCTGCAGATGCTTCTTCCGGTTCCGGCTCGGGAGCAGGTTCTTTCGGAGCAGTCAGAGGAGCAGGAGCAGCCGCTGTACCAAATTTGTTTTTCTTGACCTTCTTGATGAGTGTCGCCACGTTTTCCGAAGGCTTGGCACCGACAGACATCCAGTAGTCGACGCGTTCCATGTTGATTTCGACGCGCTTTGACTTGTCGACCACAGAAGTGTCGTAGGTTCCGATTTCTTCAATTGCTTCACCATCACGCTGCTTGCGTGAATCCATTACACAAATACGATAGAAGGGGCGATGCTTACGTCCCATTCTTTTCATACGAATACGAACTGCCACTAATTTCTCCTTTAGGAAACAAACTCTTATCTTATGGAAGATACAAAATTCAGCGATAGACGCTCAGTCAAAAACAGCAAAGACCGTCAGTCCGACTAACGGTTTTTCTTTCGCTGCTTTTTCTTGTCTTTACGTTCTTTTTTCTTTTTCTCTCGCAGCTTCAGTGGATCGCCGCCACGTTTACTGCGTTCTTTTTTCTTGCCCATGCCCCCCATCGGATCCATCATGGCTCCTGAGGAAAGTTCTCGCATGGCTTTCATCTTGTCACGCATTCCCATGCCGGCCATTTTCTGCATCATGCCCGCCATGTTGTTGAAATCTTTAACCAGCCGACTGATATCAGAAGGATCCGCGCCACTTCCCAATGCAATCCGGCGGCGGCGACTGTGATCGATC
>NZ_CAXAVM010000299.1:0-5562 GCF_963972345.1 uncultured Gimesia sp.
TTGTTTCTCTGATAATCAACTCATTTCGTTTCGAGTACACTGACCTGGGAATAAACAACATCGCAATCGCATTCCGTGATTCTTCGAGCTCTGACAGACTCGAATAGATACTGAAGCGTTTTGACAGCTTCAGTTGTTTGAGCTATTGGCCATCACACAGTTTCCTGACATGTCCCCCTCAATGCCTTTCATTCTACATCAGGTGCCGGTATTGGACCTCGATGTGAGACATCAAAGATCGCTCGAGAAAATGCTGAGGGATATTCATTTTGGGTATTCCTTAAACAACAAGTTTCACTTAAAGAATCTGGCAACTCCTGAAGATACGACTGCACTTCACGACCTGTTGGAGAATTCGAATTTATATTTTCATTTGTAAGATACTTCTGTAAACAGCCCTCCGGTGTATCAAATTGTGATAACCACTTTATTCCTTCATTCATATCGCGAATTATTGTATGCACGTATGCATTTCTGCATAATCTTAAAAAAGGAATTGCATAGCCCCATGAAATGCGATGATTGATACTTGTTAGACTCCGTGTTTCAATTCCATAATACTCAACACCTGCCTCAGGTCTGGGTGGGATTTCAATGTCAAAGTTAATCAGTAAATCATTACCTTTGTGAATTAAACGAATCTGATCGCTTTTCCATCCCCATCTTCGTAACCATGCACAACGACATCCGTACGAATGGCATTTTATTTTGATAAAACAGTGACCTAAGAGAAAATGAGTCAGTTCCTCTTCTAAAAGTATTATAACTTTTTTTTGTCTACTCAGTGACATTTCAATTTAGACCTGAAACCAAAGCGAAGTGATATAAAATATAGCTAATCTAGTTGATTTACTGATTGACTCCATGATCGTTTGAAGCTGACACCTTCAATGAATTCTTAAAACTTATTTTCTCCCCAGCACCCCATAGCGCCAGGCGTCTGCTTCGCTTAAGTTAATCCGAACAAACTCTTGTTGTTTGATTTTATACTCAAATGCGAAGCATTGAGCAGGACGACTCGACGGATAGTAGTTTTCTGAATTCGGATCGTACTCCCGATAAAACACCAGGAACATCATCCTGTCCTCGTTATATTCCACAAGCCTGACAGACGTTGGTTTATATTCTGAATCGTATGTTGTATTGAAGTACTCAGCCATTCGTTTTCTGGCCTTGCGCTTTTCAGGTGAAAAGAATTGATTTAGTATCAGACATGGAAGCATAGTCTTATGGCCATTTGGCAAACGACAGGTCAGGCATTGATCACCGTCCGAATATATCTTCCCCTTGAATCACCTGCTCTACAGAGTAATAAGCTCAACTGGACTGCAACTGTCTCCTTGTGGGAGATCTTCATAGTTGAAAAGCCCGCGCCGAACAGCCAGTTCAGATAATCCCAGAGATTCAGTGCACAAATAAAACTCAGGATAGCCGGCACTGATTTTACGCTTTTGCCATTTTTTCTGATAGGCGATCAATTCCTGATTGGAATCGAGAAATTCTTCTGGATTTTTTTCCAGTATCGCTTTCAACATGCGAGACTGTAAAAACACACTCTGATTTCCTTTTCTAGGAAATATCTTTTTCAGTCTTGCGTTCGCTGAGTCTTCGTCACCTGCTAAATAAGATCGAAGGCTGTAAGCCAGATGATGATGGTCCATCGTGCAATAGGCCCTGGGACCAATATATCTGGATTTCTCAGGGTCCCAGATCAATTCAGCAATCTTTTCCGCGGTCTCATATTGACCAGACAGATAACCATAATAAAAAGCCATCAAGGCCGCACGAGAATTTGTCAAGGAATAGTCAAATTCATCAGGATTGATTTTCTTATATTCGACAATGCTTTCTGGCGTGCCTGGTGGGTATTGGGGATCATAAGTTAATGAATAGGCTGGGAACGGCGGTTCGGTACCTCGGAGCTTGAATACCTTTAATTCATATTCTGCTGCAAATGCAAATGCCTCTCTTACATACTCAATCGGGTACCCAATTGCATAAGCAAAGAATGCAATTCTCTCATAGTCACTGGCAATTGATTTCGTCCGAGTCTGTAAAAGTTTAGCCGGCTCATTACGAATCATCGCCTCTACTTTGGGGATATCTTGAAGTGCTTCCTGAATAATGTTGAAAGCAACTTCTTTGTTAACCAAGTCAGATCTGGGAGTCGTATTCTCTTTTAGTATTTCCATGAGTTAATCTCTGTTGTCGTTCCCAATGGACCATCAGTTGCAGAGGATATATGGATCAGGTCCAGATTCATCGGGATCAGACAATTATTGATTTCTTCAGCCCTCTTTCAAGCAAGATGGGACCTTGTTTTTTTCAATTGAATTAATGAAATGTCTCGCATGTTTTGAATGCCTCCGTTAAAGCATGATAAAATTCATCATTGGAACAATGTAGATCAACAAGTATCTGATCCTCTTGCTTGCCTGCACCAAAACCCCTGGAGTCCATTTTCATTGGAGATAAGAGAAGCTGATGTTTCTCATTAAAACTAATATTAACATTGTCGTGTTTTTTAAAAAAAGTGGAGTATTCTTCCTGCGACATTTTATCAATCTGTGAATTCCCGTCCGCAATTCGATCATGATATGCATCCAGATCTTTCAAAATGATCGATAAGCCTTCTTTCTGCATTTCAAGTTCAGTGATCTCCAGAAGGTTTCCCCATGTGAAATTTCCTCCGGTCTCTGGGTCAAATACACGAGATTCCAAAAAACAATGTCCTGATTTGAGATTCTTATAGAGACCGCAACCAGGAATTCCCTGTTTGTTTTTTTTCTTTCTAAAAAACATGGATCACTTTCTTCACTATTTATTAACAGGAAGGTTAGAGGGAGCCAGGACTCTTTTCAATTGCGTCCTGTCCCCTTTTTGTTTCCCCCATTCAATAAGTGATGTTGGTTATGATACGCCAGAAGCATATTTTTTAAACAGTCAGCTTCATCATCATCGTCGATGCTCAATTGAAAATCGCAACACTCAATGCTGAATGATCCTTCGACTACATGAAACCCCAATTTCTTTGCCTTTGCAGTAAGGTCAATTACTTTCATCGGTTCGCCACATCTGTGGCAAATCGCAAAATCAGGAATATCTGTTTTCTGAATCATTGATCTTACCTCAGAACATTTGGGTAAAAAATCATAACATCTGTTTGACCAGATCCCCAAATGATACATTCATTTATGAATCAATGGGATCAACAGCGGTAATATTGCCAATTCAAATAACAGAATAATAATTATTTAATTTGAACATCGAAAGCAAGTTCTCGACTTCTATTTTAGTTTCTACCCAACCCTGGCAAATGCAAGTGGAACTGCACCTGTACCATCTTGAATTAATGAAATGTCCCACATGTTTTGAATGCCTCCATTAAAGCATCATAAAATTCCTCATGGGAACAATTTAAATCAATAAGTATCTGATCCTCTTGCTTGCCTGCACCAAAACCCCTGGAGTCCATTTTTATTGGTGATAACCGAAGTTGTTGCTCATCACACACACTGATACCAACACTATCGTGTTTTTTTAAAAATGTGGAGTATTCTTTCTGCGACATTTTTTCAATCTCTGAACGCCCGTCTGCATTTCGATCATGATATGCCTCCAGGTCTTTCAAAATGATCGATAAGCCCTCTTTCTGCATTTCAAGTTCAGTGATCTCTCGAAGGGTTCCCCATGTGAAATTTCCTCCGGTCTCTGGGTCAAATACACGAGATTCCAAAAAACAATGTCCTGATTTGAGATTCTTATAGAGACCGCAACCAGGAATTCCCTGTTTGTTTTTTTTCTTTCTAAAAAACATGGATCACTTTCTAAACCATCTGTAATTTTTAAGGTGTCGGACACGAATGGCACTGTCGAGTCCTAACGCCTTTCAAGTGGTATTGTTACGTAATCGATCTCTAAGAACCTGTCTGGGTTGTTGCATTAATGGATAAGTGCCTTGTCTGCGTTTGATGACGCGGGGTTCAATCCGTCCAGGGCGGTTTCCGACCTCGCAGGTAGCAATCCGATCAACCAGTACACAACAGAGTGACTTCAGTTTCTGGTGGCTCAACTCCTCGCCGCCCGTGTTCATCCAGGCGGACAGAATTATCTGACACGTAGCTGTGAAGCTGATCTGCCGGGGACGTTTCTGATGTAACAATGCCGCCCCGGCAGCAGTCGTGCGGACCAGATTGTAGCCCAGCATCGTGGTCCACAGTTCGCAGCGAATCATCGTCGGCGACTTGCAGCGCAGGTGTCCCAGGTTCAGTGCGTCTTTAATCGAACGCAGATCAAGTTCGGCATTCCAGCGAAAGCCGTACAGCTCTGCGATTTCTTCTTTGGTCAACGTTTCATCCAGGATTGTTGTGACGACCGTCATTGACTGAGTCCGCTGCCCCTTTTCCACCAGACTGTAACGAATCTCCCGCAGATGAAGCGTCTCGGGAATCTGTTCGTAAGTCGTTTTGTCCATCCATGAGGGGCATTGAGGGGGCCTGGTCCAGGTGATGAGATGATCGTATTTGCCCAGTCTTTTGCCACGTCGAAAGTCTGCCTCACGTTTGTGATGCAGTCGCGCACAGACGTCGGTCCCCTGATTCAGCAGCGAAGCGATCATCATGAAGGAGCAGTAGTAACGATCGAAGATGGCGATGTCGTCTGGCTTGAGTGCCGCAAACAGTCTGCGCAAGAGAGCGGTCTCGCCGGTCTGTTTTCCCTTAAAGGGGCCGATGGCGACATCCAGCACACAAGCTGTCGCCAGTGACAGCACAGCCACGGCCCGGGCGATCGGCAGACCACAGCCCGGGGTCTGCGTATTTTGTTGTGGGAACTGATCCTGGTTCAGTTCGGTATCCGGCATGGTGAAGGTGAAGCCGTCAATCAGTTTGGCATGTCTGCCTTTCCAGAGCCAGTCTTCGTCGGCTGCCTGTTCCATTTCGGCAGCAATTTCACCACTGAGTTCGCGCAGAGCCGGTACAGAAAGTTTTGCTCGCGCCCGGCAATAGTTACGCGTATCGGCAGTCGGCGCGGTTTTGTCAGTCAGTTCGCAGTAGGTGATTACTCGGGCCACCGCGGATTGACAGGATGCTTCTTTTCCATCCCGCAACACTTGCCCCAGAAACGACCAGACCATGACGGCGGTAGAGTAAACGCCGTGCGTGCCGAACAGTCCGTTGTGCCTGGCAAAGATCCGTGTGATACGTTCGGCTGAGAGCAGACTGGCGAACGGCAGACCCTCCGGCAAGAGAAAGGAATCGAGAATCTGTTGAAAACTGTTGCTGCGTGATTGCGACGATTCAGATAGAGTATCAGACATGAAAAACCCTCCCTGGCGTTTTCATGCACGAAGCTCCAGGGAGGGTTCAAAATATTATCGCCGGGAGCGGTTAAAATAATAGACCAACTCCAGACAGATATGATTTTACAAAAAATTCGTTTCTGTCATAGACCAACGTACGCACAAATCAGAAAATGACAGTGCCATTCGTGTCGGACACCTTAAAACACGACCGTTTTTGCGCGCCGGGCCTGTTCGGCTTTTTGCTGTTTTACGGCGGGGTC
>NZ_CAXAVM010000300.1:0-5539 GCF_963972345.1 uncultured Gimesia sp.
AACTGGAAGAACTCTATCAGTCTGACAACCAGAGGAACCGTGCTCGCGCCCTCTGGCTGTTGGCCGGCATCAAGGGGAAAACCGGCGAATACGTTTCCCGGGCGATTCAGGATAAAAACTCCGATATCCGCATTACCGGTTTGCGTGCGGCCCGCCGTTACAATCAGGATGTGATTCCCTATGTCAGCCAGCTGGTCAAGGATCCTTCACCCCAGGTGCGTCGCGAATGCGCGATCGCTTTGCATCACAACACGTCGCCCGAAGCGCCCGCGCTGTGGGTGACGCTGGCGGATCAGTATGACGGCAAAGATCGCTGGTACCTGGAAGCACTGGGGATCGGCATGGATGAGCAGGAACAAAAATTCCTGACAGCCTGGCTCAAACAGGCCGGCGATCACTGGAATACGCCCGTCGGCCGCGACCTGATCTGGCGATCTAAAATTCCGATGGCGGTGCCTTACCTGGTCAAGATCATTGAAGACCCGCAGACAGAACTCGATTCTCTGCCACGTTACTTCCGTGCTTTGGACTTTATCCCGGGTAAAGAAAAGAATTCCGCCGTCGCAGAACTGGCATTGCTGAAAGAGCCCGCGAATAAAAAGCGTGAGACATACATCATCGCGGAAGCAATATCCCGTATGCCCGCCAATACGGTGATGCAGGATTCCAAATACAAACAGGCGCTCGCCCAGGTCATCGACAGCAGCCGGGGGACTCCCGAGTTCATCAAGCTGGTTCAGAAGTTTAAAGCTTCTGAATACTATCCTGAACTGGTCGCAATAGCCTCGCAGGCGGGGAAGTCTCAAACATCAGTGGACGCGATTCGTGCTGCTCTGAGTTTGAAGCAGAATGCTTTGATCAGAAAATCTCTGGAGAACAAAGCCGACACGGAAAAAGAACAGAATCAGAAACTCGATCTGATCTGGGCTCTGGGAAGTGCAGGGCATAATGGTGCGAACGGGATTCTGCTGAAGCTCATCACCGATCAGGATGAACCGCTGGTGGATCGTCGCGAAGCGGTCCGCGCGCTTGCCAAGTCCCGCTCGGGCGCCCATGCGCTGCTGGATCTGGCTGAGAAAAAAGACTTCGATCCGCAGTTGAGTCAGACGGTGGCAGCCGCGATGTCATCCACGATTATGAAGGATGTCAAAGAGCGGGCCGCCAGGCTGTATCCGGCGCCACCTACGAAAGACAACAAGCCTCTGCCTCCCATTAATGTGCTGGCAAGCATGAAAGGGGATACGCTGGATGGTCGCGTGATGTTCAATACCAAGGGGACGTGTGCCAAGTGTCACGTGGTGAATGGCATGGGGAAAGAGGTCGGCCCGAACCTGTCTGAGATCGGCAAGAAACTGAGCCGCGAAGCGTTGTTCGAATCGATCCTGTTTCCCAGCGCGGGCATCAGCCACAACTTCGAATCGTATACGGTGATCCTCGCCTCAGGCAACGTTGTGAATGGGCTGCTGGTTAACAAAACCGACGATGCGATCACGATCAAAGATGCCGAAGCGATTTCACGAACCTTCAAAATGGAAGACGTCGATGAGATCATTCAGCAGAAGATCTCACTGATGCCCGCCGACCTGCAGAAAGTGCTCACCCAGGAAGAACTCGTCAACATCGTCGAGTACATGACAACACTCAAACAGGCCGAACCCATCAAAAAAGCCAGCCGGTAAATTTGAAGGGAAACTCGTAGTATAACTATGCCTGAATTCGCCCGTTATCGTGAGATTGAAGTTGCCGGTTTGCCGTTTGAAATGGGGCGGCAGATCGGGGAGGCGGCGCGGGAGGAAATTGCGGCTTTCTGTGAACTGGCTCTGGATCGGCTGCGGGAGATGCTGGATGTCAGCAGTCAGCAGGCACGCGCCCATGCGGAGCACTGTTTATCTTATGCCGAGCAATACAGTTCTGATTCGGTCGCAGAGCTGCGAGGCATCGCGGAGGCGGCGGATCTCCCTTTCTGGAAAATTATGCTGCTGCAGATTCGCAATCAGTTTACACCGGATGCGGATGCCGGCTGCACGTCGCTCAGTCTGCCGCCAACTTCCACGCGGGGGCCGATTGTCGCCCAGAACTGGGACAACGATCCGGCCCTTGATCCGTTTACGATCGTACTCACACGCCGCCCCGTGGGAAAGCCGGCGCTGATGACGGTGACACAGGCAGGGCTGATTTCATACGTCGGTTTCAACGACGCGGGCATCGGGGCCTGTCTGAACAGTCTGCCGGCTCCCAGCCGTTCCACGGGAGTGCCCCACTATTTCACGTTGCGCGAACTGTATGAGTCCACCAGTCTCGAAGCGGCTGTCCAGGCAATTCGTCGAGCCGAGCGGGCGATCCCGGCAAATATCATGCTGACGACCCCCGAAGGACCCGTGGACCTCGAAGTGACTCTGGAAACCGTGCAGGTTTTGAGACCCGCGGAAACCAACTGGATCACGCATACCAATCATTGCCTGCATCCGGAACTGTGTGAGTATAACGAGCAGTTCCCCGAACTGATCGGCTCACATCCCCGCAAGGCACGCATTGATGCTCTGTTGCAGGCATGCGGTGACGAAATCAGCGTCGACGACATTAAGGGGGCGCTCACCGATCACCGGGGATATCCGCGGTCGTTATGTCGGCATGTGAACGATGATGCGGACACCGGTTACTGGCAGACGGTTTTTTCCGTGATCATCGAACCGGAGCAGCAGCGGATGCTGGTTTCGCGGGGGACGCCCTGCAGTGCCGGTTACGAGTTGTACCAGCTTTGAAGTTTATTATTCATCTTTTTCCGGCTCATCCCTTTCTTCATCTGCTGACTTGACTGAGGCATCATAATATTTGAGCAAGAGTCGATCAGAGCGAAAACCAGTGAAGGCGAGCATCAGATTTAATCCTATTTGCAGCAGGGTCACGCCACCTAGAAAACCAATCGTAAAACCGGCTGAAATACTGATTCCTAAAAAAGGCGCATTTTCCGGTTGAATCATTTCAGACAAATCTTGGACGGCAACTGGTATAATCCAGAAGAAAGCAACAAATAAAGCAATGGCGAACAGTAAGAAGAGGTAGCGCCAATATTCCCAGAATACGATCTGGCGGCGAAGACGAACAACATACTCCTCGTCGGGTTCCGTCATCCAGCGGGGTTTCAGATTCCATTTCATCAGGCTGGTCTTTCTATAATGTTTCGACTGTCTGCTGTTATCTCTATAATAATACGTGGATTACAATAAGCTGGATTAAAGTATCATCCGATTTTGCTTTGAAAATATGGCATTTCTTCTCCAATATGAATCTAAAAATAGACCTCAAGCGTGGCATCGAATATCATACCCAGGGGCAGTTGAACCAGGCGCTCGCCGACTATAGTCAAGTGATCGACAGCGCCGCGGCTGAAGTTGTCGAACTGATGTGCCTGGCTTTGTATTACCGGGGATCGGTCTATCAGCGACTCGGTGAGCATCAGCGGTTGACTGACGATATGAACCGGATCATTGAGTGTCAGGGTGAAATTCCCGCTGAACTCCTTGCCCACGCGTATGCGATGCGAGGGGAAAGTTACGTGGCTCAAAAAAAACTGGATGCAGCAGTCCAGGATTATACTGTGATCATCGAGTCACTGGAGGGACTGCCGACGGGCATGGTACTCAGTGCGGTATTGTGTCGCGGGGAAACCTGTTTTGCACAGGCAGACTACGCCCGGGCTGCGGAGGACCTCAAGCAGGTTCTTTCCAGTCAATGGCTGGAAACGACAGGCCATGAGAACGCACAGGAATTACTGGCGGAGTGTGAAAAGCGACTTCGTGGTTCGACAAGTTGAAACGAACAGTGTTTCTCAGTACCCCTCTATAAATTCAAAACAACTGCCGGTCTACTATGAATTAGTTCCAGGCTGCGATTCGAATTTCTCTACTGGTCCATTTCTGAAGAACGCCCATACTTCAGATAAAACTGATTCTGGAACAGTTCGCCCGGATCATAGGTTCGCTTGAGTGCAAAAAACTGGTTTGCCTGCGGGTAGGCTCTGTGAAACTGTTGCGGTGTCGCGTGCAGTCGGTAGGGCAGGTAATAGCGTCCTCCGGTTTGAAGTGCCGCTTCAATGAGTTCCATGGACAGGCTTTCCATCTGGCGGTCACCTGCCTCCGTTCGGGGTTGATGAAACAGCATCACAAACGCAAACAGCGGCTGGTCTGCATACCGCAGGAATGTATCTTGATCCTCTTCGACCTGCCGAATCGTGACGTTCAACAAATCCTGGTTATGACGGGGTATGATTTCATGTAGGGCTGTGGTGAATTCTTCGAGACCGTCGCGGGGGATAAAGTATTCATGCAGGATATCTGTGTAATCTGCGGAGCGGTTCTCAAATATTTCCACCCCTTCATTGAGCAACTGATTCCGGGAATAGTAACTCTGCCGCAGATAAGGTTGCAGTTTTGTCTCTGTCTGCCAGCGCAATTTTTTACCATAATCGCTATTACTGGATCCTCGAAAAACGGGGCGTCTGATTGCCGCCAGGGGCAGGTCAGTCAGCTCAGGCAACGTTTCCGAGGGGGTAGCCTCATGGTAGAATACAGTGATGATGACATTCCTCAGAAATTGATCGGGGGTGATATTCATGCGAGCGAATGTCATTGCGACGTTGGGATCTTCGATCATTTCATCGAACGTGCTGAGAGCCTGTTCGGCAGGTACAATCTTTTGTTCCAGGCGATAACGTTCATTGGGTACGACGCGTAAGTTGACATCAAGGATCAGGCCCAACAGACCATAGCCTCCCAGAGCCAATGAAAATAATTCCGAATTCTCAGTCCGACTGCAGTTGAGAATATTTCCGTCGGCTCCCATCAGGCGAAACGATTCCACGGATGAAGCGATGGGAGGGCAGCCATACTGCCAGCCATGACAGTTCACGCTGATGGAACCGCCGACGGTAAAAGAATTATTCGACTGCATAATCGCTACCGATTTTCCCCGCTCGTCGAGCCAGGGAATGATCTGACTCCATTTGGCCCCTGCTTGAACGTGCAACAGATTTTGAGTTTCATCCAGCGCCATTTTATTAAAGGATGTCATGTCTACCATGATCCCGCCGGGAACCAGTGTATGGCCACCCATACTGTGTCGAGCACCGGCGATAGAAATGGGCAATCCTTCACGATGTGCGCGTGCAAGTAATTGTGCGAGTTGTGCTTCGGCTTCGCGGGTGTCGAGGGGAACAGGCCAGACCTCGCTGATTTCCATCGCATTCATACGACTGGCATCGTCAACAAAACCTTCCTTCAGAGGTTCTTTCGCCGCGGTATCCTTCCAGGCAGTTTGTGCTAAGTGCAGTACTGGTCGCCCGATAAGTGCCGACACCAGTAATAATGTCAATAAGATAATGACTGCACACTTCCGACCTGGTTTGTGTGGCTTACGAAGTCGAACTGACGAGAAGGTCCAGCGCATCTTGAAATCTCCCTGATAAAAATAAGTACTATCAGGGCGGACTGGATCAGCAGGTATCACGGAGAAAGTCTGTGATTTTCAAAAATAACTCAAA
>NZ_CAXAVM010000301.1:0-5523 GCF_963972345.1 uncultured Gimesia sp.
GGGTTCAGCCGAAGTGTAGGGATGCAGTTCCTTGTATTGCTGCTGCAGCAGCCACTGGCGGAGGGGGGTTTTCTCAAACTCCGGGAGTGTCCCCTCAATCGCGTTGACTGACAGAGTCGTCGTCCAGGTCGCCAGATTGGTATCGATGGGCCAGCTGCCGTCGGGTCTGACGGAGTCGAGCAGAAACTGCAGTCCTTTCTGCACGACAGGGTGATCGGTCAACCCCATGCCTGCCAGACTCATCGTCACGAAACTGGTCAGGGGAGCGGCTTCCAGAAAGCCGCCGTTGGTGGGCTGGATGGAAATCAGTTTTTTCAGACTGCGTTTGACTGCCAGATTGCGTATGAATCGCGTGATCGGATTGCGCGGTTTACGGAAGTGATGCCTGACCTGTCCGATGGCAATCAGAGCCGGTAAGGCATAGCTGACAACCGGAAGCCGCACCGTTTTATAAAATCGCGCCGGCAGACAGGCGAGCTCGAACGGAAGTGCGGGAATGGTCTTCCATTTGACCAGCCCGGCCAGCGCGCAATGGGTGAGGATGGGAACCGAGAACGTTTTATCTTTTCCATAACGGGCCACGACCGCGTCGACACCACCGGTGCGATCGATGTACTGCCGGGCGTTGACCACATGCGCAACGAACCTGTCGGTACTCTTCGTAGCATGAAAGGCCGCATGACAGAGCATGCTGGTCGAGATATTACTGAAACTTTTGACGGTATCACCCCAGCCCCCATCCGAATTCTGATGCTCGGCCAGCCAGCGGATACCGTTATTAATATGAGTGTCGAGAGAAGTATCAGCGGCGGGTCGTTTGCGGCGGATCATCTCGAGTGCCATCACGGCGGTTGCCGTGGAGAGTGCCGAAGTGGAAAGTTCTCCCGTCCAGTAGCCAGCCTGATTGCGGAACGTGAGTAATTCCGCGCGTGATCTCTGGTATGCTGCCTGAACTCGCTGGCAGGAGATGGTCTCACTCATACAGGTCTCTAAGTTACGGGGTCAGATTTATTTTCGGTGCTTACAGATCGAGGGCATCGAGACTGTCGATCAGATCATCCAGTTCATCGCTGGTCTCTTTCGATATCTTTGTTCGCTGGGGAATGCCAATGGACATACCGACCGCATCGCGGCCTTCGGCGACGAGTTCGACATCTCTTTCCCTGGCAGCCATCTCGAGTGCATCGGGGGCACCAAACAGTTTGGAGAGATCAATTTTCAGACCGGCCACTTCACCATCGGCGCCGGCAATGCCCGGAGTCTTATGACCGGGAAAGATAATCGCATTCTCGGGACAGACGCGACTGCAGGCCGGGCAGCCTTTTTTGCAGCTGTCCTGTTCTTCCACCAGAATCTGCCCGCCCTGATCCACGCCGTACACGCCAAACAGACAGAAGTCGATGCATTCCATACAGTTGGTACACAGGCCGTAATCGATCACCGGATACCAGCGACGTTTGGTGGGCTCCAGCTGCGGAACTTCTGCTTTCGCGGTATTATTTTTCTGTCCCTGAATGATGTCCAGGGGTTTGAGATATTTCTCGATCTGTGCGGGTCGCGGACTCTGCTGAATCATATCCATCAGTTGAAATGTCTGAACCTGCGTGTCACTGGCGATCCGCTTGATTTCCGTCAGATAATCGTCGGTATTGGAACTGACTTTCAGATCGATGGAGTAAATTTTGCGATCGGGAATCGATTTCTGCCGTTCGGGATTTTCGAAGGGGGGTGCCTTTTCCTTTTGCGCTTCTTCTTCCTCTTCATCCACTTCTTCTTTAAGCAGAACAATTCCTTCCCTGCCGCGGACTCCCAGGCGATCCATGATCCAGTGATTCGCACGGGGATAGAGCCACGAAAGCACCACCAGATCGCCGCGCAAGGCCTGCAGGAAGAGTGTTCCGGTATGATCGGCGGAAAGATCGTACAGATGGGGTACCAGAGAAACTTCGACATCAGGTTCCATCAGGAGCGCCGCTGCCAGTGATTCTTCCAGGTCACGTTTGGCGGGATTTTTTCCCTGCGCCTGCGAGATCACCACTGTCAATTTTTTATCAGCCATTCCGTAAACCTTTTTCAACATGAAACTGCAGCACAACTGTGCTGGACCGTCTTAGTTGAGTTGTCCTTTAATAATCCGCTGGGTCTGTTCCCAGCCGTCATCTAATACTTGCAGATATTCCGCCGGCGTCAACCATTGCGCATCGGACTCCATTTCAAACAGCCAGCCTTTGTCGTAGTTATCCGCCTGATTGATGCCAGAGGGGTCGTTTAATAATTCCTGATTAAATTCCAGAACCCTGCCGCTGGCGGGAACGTAGAGATCGGACAGCGCCTTCGAGCTTTCGATCTCTCCTATCTTCTGCTTTTCCTGCACATTCGTAAACGGGTCGATAAACCAGTCCAGGAAATAAACATCCTGCAGCAACCGCACCGAGTAGGCCGTAAAGCCCACGCGCCAGTGGTCAGCAGTCTGCTGAAACCACAGGTGTGATTTACTATAAACACGGTCCTGGGGAATTCGGGCTTCGAAATTCCCCATCATAAAGACTAGATCGTCAGGCATGATTCAATTTGCTGGGGGTCAGTTTGTTCTAAACCCAAGGTAAACCGGGAGTTTGTCCCGTGATTCAGATCAGGCAGGAATTTTCGCAATATACACTACTTAAATAGTAGAAACAGTTTATTCACGGGATGCAAGCAGGATTCCGCTTTGAATACCGGGAACGATTAATTTTCTGTTGCAGACACCGCAGACTTTGCACTGTACGGCAGTGGGGTTCCCCCTCATACGCAGGCAACCTTGCCGCTGATGTGACTGCCACACCCCCTTTGATCATAGGCGGAGTGGTTCCTTTTTCCCTGCCGGAAAAACCACTTTCTCAAATACTGGGTGGAACTTAACCTGAATTCACGCAAACCCGTATTGCTATAGTACGTACGTATTTAACGCAAAACAAGGTATTCTTTTGTACCAACGGGGCAGGTCATTTCAGGACCTGCTGCATTTTTCAGGTCGATTCTCTCTGAATTTTGTTTGACAGACAGAGTTCCACTTGTACCATATTGTACGTACCTTTCATTTCTATCTCAATTCAGGGATACCTTCAAGGTGTTATCAGCCACCAGATTACTTGAAACAACCACTTTGCCCGATGATGGTGAATTAAATTCACCCCGCGCGAAGTATGAACGCATACAGGATCATCTCAAAAAGCAGATTCAGGACGGAGTCCTTTTGCCCGGCATGGCACTCCCGTCTGAACAGCAGCTGGCTACCCTGTTTGAGAGCGCCCGCAGCACCATTCGCCAGGCGATGGGGGTACTCGAACGGGATGGCCTGGTCAGCCGTGTCCAGGGCAAAGGCACGTTCGTACATGAAAACGCGCGACAGCGACTGGCCAGCGGCCTGGATATCCTGGCTCTGGTGATTCCGGAAGTATTCTCAGGGTACTACCCGTCTCTGCAGCACAGCTTTGAAGAATCATCCAGCCAGTCCCAGAATCAGATGCTGGTCTGCTGTACGCGAAACAATATTGATAAACAGGGGAATGCGATTCTGCAGCTGATCGACAATCAGGTCGGGGGCGTGGCGATTGTCCCAGCCAGTACGCCCCCCACTCCCGCCTACCAGATCCGCCAGTTACAGAAAGCGGGAATCCCCGTGGTCCTGTGTCACCGTCCTGTCGAAGGAATCACGGCTCCACTGCTGGGACTCCCGTTTCAACAGATCGGCGTGCTGGCAGGAGACGCCTTAGTCAAACGGGGTCATCGTCGCGTTTCCTTTTTCGCGCCGCACTGCACGCAGACAACCGATCTCTACCTGGACGGCTTTCGCAACGCCCTGGCCCACGTCAACTGCGAACTGGCAGCCGAGCACTGCTACTTCGGAGCGGACGGTGTCATTGATATGCAGGAACTGGACGGTGAAATCGAAGCGGCCCTGCAGCGAATCCTGAATCGACCAGAGCGTCCTACGGCAATCTTCACCAGCTTCGACTCGATGGCGGAGCGGATTTACCTGCATCTGACAAGAATGGGACTGCGGATGCCTGAAGACATATCGCTGATCGGCGTCGGAGACAAGATTCGGCACAGCGTGCTCCAGCAGCAGATCGCATCGGTCACCGTAAACGAAACCCAGCTGGGACATCGTGCAGTCGAATTACTGAACCAGATGCGCAGCGGCGCGCTCCCCATCGAAACATCCGAAACCAGCATCATCCCTGCAGAAGTTTATACCGGGATGACACTTGGTCCGGCACCGGAAACGGTGACACCACCCAAAACATAGAAATTGAGACAGAAAGCGCAATCGATCTACATTTAAATCATTTATATTTATCCATCGCTGTCAGGCCCAGGTGCGACTGTGTTCGCTCCACTCCCCCCGGGCAGGCCTGCGCAGTATTTTTAACTGTTTGAGAGGGACAAAAGATGAAACATTCCATCTTTAAGAATCGCGGATTCACGCTCATCGAACTTCTGGTTGTGATTGCTATTATTGCCATTCTGATTGCCCTGCTGCTGCCCGCTGTTCAACAGGCGCGGGAAGCGGCCCGCCGAAGCCAGTGTAAAAACAATCTGAAGCAGCTGGGACTGGCGACACACAACTACCACGACAGCCACAATGTCTTCCCCATCAGTCACGGCGATACGGGAAATTCGTTTGGCTGGCGGGCATTGATCCTGCCCTATGTAGATCAGTCTCCCCTGTATAACAAAATCAACTTCAACGGAAATATTGTCGATGCCGGGAACCTGGAAGTCGCGCAGACGCCATTGAACCTGTATCACTGCCCCAGTGATCCCTCGGCGAATAATGTGAGCGGGGGAAATATGGTCTGGTCGAACTGGTGTTTTCCAGCAACGTGTCCGGCTGCTTCGCGAAACAACATTGCCGTGACCACTTACAAGGGTGTTGACGGCCGCGCCTTTGACCAGACCCTGGCTGCCTCGCCGATGCCCCACGGCATGTTTGACCGTCGAATGGGACTGCAGGCCAGCGGTGGCGGCAACAGTCTTGTGACACCGAACCGGACCATGAAGATGCGTGATGTACTGGATGGCACGTCGAATGTCCTGTTTGTGGGTGAGAATTCTCCCGGATTTCATGCCTGGTCCTCCTGGGCTGCCTGGCACTCACCGATGACGACCGCGTATCCCATTAACCACCCGTTTGCGGTCTGGGGCAATGCGCAGACCCGCATCAGTTCCGGCGCGCATGGCTGGGTGGATGGCTTCGCCGCCTCCAGTTATCACGAAGGAGGCGCCCATTTTCTCCTGGTGGATGGCAGCGTGCACTTCTTCAGTGAGAACATGGATTTTCTCACCTATCAACAACTGGGACATCCCCAGGACGGCCTGCCCGTCGGTGGTTTCAGCTATTGAGTGACAACGAAACATCACACTTGAAGTTGCTCATGAAATCTGAGCGGGAGATAAAGATGCTGAATACAAAGAATCCTGCCCGGGCGGGAATCCTGTTTTCCCTCGCCCTCTGCCTGTGGTGAAGCGGTTGTGGCG
>NZ_CAXAVM010000302.1:0-5419 GCF_963972345.1 uncultured Gimesia sp.
CAAGGAAACTACGTGAGCCAGACTCTATTAAAAGCACTGCAAAATCCCGCGCTCTTCGACCACCCGGTGAGCGAATTCACTCTGATGGAAACGCATATTTCCTGGGTCCTGTTGACCGGGCCTTATGCCTATAAACTGAAGAAGCCGGTTGACCTGGGTTTTGTTGACTTTTCCACATTGGAACTGCGTGAAAAATACTGCCAGGAAGAGCTGCGCCTGAATCGCAGGCTGGCACCCGAATTGTACCGGAAGGTAATCCCGATCACCGGTTCTGAAGAAGCCCCTGAGTTTAACGGAACCGGGGAGGTCATCGACTATGCAGTTCAGATGGTCCAGTTCACCCAGGATCGGCTGTTGAGTGATGCCATCAGGAAGCAGGAATTAACGGCGGAACATATAGATCAGCTGTCGGAAGAAGTTGCTGAATTTCATGCAAAGATTGCCGTTGCTGGTGCTGATCTGGAATGGGGAACTCCCGAAAAGGTACTCGCTCCGGTGGAAGAGAATTTTCGGCATGTGAATGAACTGTTTTCGAATGCGGAAACAGTTCAGGAGATCCTGAACGTGATCCGATCTGAAAATGAACGTTGTTACCGGGAATCCTATGCTTTATTCAAGGAGCGAAAGTCCCGGGGATCTATCCGCGAATGCCATGGGGACATGCATCTGGGGAATATGATTCTCAGTGATCGGGGAGTCACAATCTTTGACTGCCTGGAATTCAATGCCGGTTTACGCTGGACCGATGTAATGAGCGAAGTCGCCTTTGTCGTTATGGACCTGGAAGACCGGGGCCGATCCGATTTCGCCATGCAGTTCCTGAATCGTTATCTGGAACTGACCGGAGATTACGCAGGAGTGCCCCTGCTGCGGTTTTACCTGTCGTATCGGGCGATGGTTCGTGCGAAAGTCGCTGCCATCAGATTAAGCCAGCCGGACTTGTCAGATTCCGTAGTTGCGGAAGCACGCGAGGAATTCCAGTCGTATCTGGAACTCGCTAAAAATTATGTCTCGAGTACGAAACCCAGACTGTTGCTGACGCATGGAGTCTCGGGCAGTGGCAAGTCCTATGGGAGTCAACTCCTGCTGCAGGGGATGGCGGCGATTCGTATTCGTTCCGATGTCGAACGCAAACGTCTGCAGAACGAACAGCAGATCCCGGATGCTGAGCTGTATTCAACAGAAACAACCCGCCTGGTCTATGAAAGGCTGGCAGAACAGGCTCGAAAAATACTGGAATCGGGCTGGAATGTGATCGTTGATGCCACAACACTCAAAGTCTGGCAGCGTAAATTGTTTTACGAACTGGCGGAAAAACAGCAGGTGCCGTTTCAACTTGTGGTCTTCTCTGCAGATCGGGAAGTACTGGAATCCCGGATCAGGCAGCGGGAAAAAAGCGGGAATGATGCCTCTGATGCTACGACAGAAGTTCTGCAGCTGCAACTGGATGAACTGGAACCGCTGGGTGAGAGTGAACTCAGGCAGTCAGTCGCCATTCCCGCCGATCAGGAATGGACGACTGAATTGCTGATTCAACTCCTGCAGGCTCCAGGTGAGAGCTCACAGCTCTGAGTGGATGTTCAATAACGTCAGGCAGGTTCCGCGATCCAGGTTCTTGCTAAAGCCAGATCGTCGATATTGAAATATTTGATTTTTGCTTTTGTGAATGGTTTACAGAACGTGGCCATTCCTTCTTCCCATTTGCTGTCACCCACAATCGCCAGACGTGCAATATCTTTAAAGTGTTTGATGTCAAATTTCGTGTCTTCCCAGAGCGCGCCCATCGTCCAACCATGGAAATCATCCAGAACAACCAGCATGTGTAAGGCACCATGCTGTTGAATTAATGTTTCAATGGTGGGGGTGAAGTTGTGGTAGTCTTCTTTGGCCAGTTTACCTGACAATTTTAATTCCACGTAGTTTCGATCTGCGTGGTGTAAAATTTCAATTGGCATCGATTGTCTCCTGATTCATTGTGAGAGATTCTTTAGCAGGAATCATTCCGGTTTTCGTTTAATCACAGATCCGTTCCGATTGGAAAGATCTGTTCGCGTCTATTATAAGCCAGACATGAATTGAGCATAATTGATTATCGGTTCGTTTCCCAGCAGATTCACAAATTTTAAATGGATCTTTATCGAGAACATTAAGAGTTCTCACGATTCTGGAATCAGATGATTCGACACCTGGCCCGAGGGAAATCTCATGACTTTATCAGCCAGCCTCTGAGCCTGACTGCGATCATGTGTGATCCAGACAAACGCCGGGGATTCTTCTGAGGATTCGAGCCACTGTAAAATAATCGATTCGAACTGCTCGGTGGTTTCCGGATCGAGCCCGGACGTGGGTTCATCCAGCAGCAGGACTTCGGGTGAGAGGATCAGCGCACGTAATAAAGCCACGATTTGTCCTTCTCCCCCGGACAGGGAGGATGACTTTTTTTTGAGAAATGAGTCGGGTCTGCCAAAGGATTCCAGGAAGCTTCGAATGGTTGCGGGATTGTGGTCTTTGTGTTGATTGACCTGAAACTGAAAGGCAAACTGCAGATTTGATTCCACCGTACCTTCGATTAAAATCGGTCGTTGCTGAAGATAGATCACCCTGCTGCGATATTCGGGTATTTGTTTATCCCTGACTGGTTCATTATGAAACAGGATCGTGCCTTCCTGGATTTCATCCAGCATCGCCAGTGACCGCAGAAATACGGATTTCCCCGATCCCGTCGGGCCTGAAATGGCGATGCGGTCTCCCGGGTCAATGCGGAGTGACAGGTTTCGATTCAACCATTGGCCGTCTGAGGCCTGTCGTCCTGTCTGACGTGCTTCCAGCAGGCAGGGGGCAGATGTCTGTGTGTCTGGCATCAGACAAGCTGCTCCATTTCGATCTGGTCGAAAAATGATTCCACGCTGGTTTTCGACAGTCGTGCGGGTAATAGTCTGGTCAGATTATCGGCTGCTGCCGCCATCCCCCAGCGAATGGCGTCAGGCACACTGCGCCCTTCATGAATACCACAGGCAATTCCTGCAGCCAGACTGTCACCACAGCCGATGGGGTTTACAGCATCCGCTTTCGCGGGGGTGAAACGAAAAACCTGTTCTTCCGAGGTCGCCCATAAAGCATCTTTGCCCTGTGAGATCACAACCCAGGTCGCCCCCCTCTGATTGATATCCTGCATCCCTTTGATCATCTGGTCGGTGCTGGCCAGGGAACGGGCCAGGGTATGCTCCAGTTCTTCCAGGTTCGGCTTCACCAGAAAAGGGTTCTGATTTAAAGCGGCCTCGAGTTCCGGTCCCCGCGCGTCGAGTATCACCGGGCAGCTGGTGTCTGACAGCAGATCATGATACAGGGTTGCAGGAGCGCCTGCCGGTAATGATCCGGTGAGTACAACGACATCCGCAGAAGCGACATGGGAGCGGAATTCCTCGGCGAACGCAGATACCTCGAGCGCGGAAACAGAAGTCGCGTTTTCCACCAGTTCGGTTGTCTGCCCCGTTGATCGATCCAGCACGGTCGTACAGATTCGTGTCGGGTTCTGCTGCTCCAGGATACGACAGGGGACCTGCAGGTTCATAAGATCTGCTTCGATTAAATCTCTGGTATAACCGCCAGCCGAAAAAATCGTTTCACAGGGAATGCCCAGGTGACGGATCGCCATTCCCACATTAATCACTTTTCCGGAGGCAGACCAGTGAGCAGATTGACAACGGTTGACTTCCCCGATCTGCAGAGAATCCACTTCCAGAATCTGCTGCCAGGCCGGGCTCAAGCCGGCTGAGATGATCATGTCATAATTCCTTTCAAGAGCTCTGATGCGAGCGCAGACCAGACTGTCAGGGAACCAGTTCGCCCCGCAGCATGATCTTGCCGACCCGTATTCTTGTTCCCTGGTATTTGGCGGACTTCAATTCCTCGTCGGGATTTTTCAGGCGAAATGCAACGGAACTGCGGTCTGGTTGCTCAGCGTCGATTTCGACCGTCACTGTATGAATCTGCCCTGGATCCAGGCCCTCGGCCAGCCTTAATGTGGAGATGCGATGGTAAGTGCAGTAACTGTCAAAACGGGGGGTAAGCTTCTTGTGTGGTTTTCCATCTACCGTGATCTGAACCTGTCCGCCATCGGGGCCGACCAAATCATATAACGCAGCCTGGGAACCACGAAAACGAAATGTGAGTTTGCTTCCCGGAGCATCTGCTTCCCAGATTTGACTCAAGCGTCCTCCGAATCGCTTCTGCAGAACATGATCTGCCGGAAGTTCCTTCCAGTTACCACTGAGCATGGATGCATCCAGGGGAATCATTTTCGCATCAGTCCAGTGTCCCTTCACAAAGGGCTGTTTGAGTTTGGAACTGTGGTTGACGGGCTGAGAAGTGGTTGCCATCTGTTTGATCGCTGATGCAATGACTTCCGTGTAGATCTCATGTCCCGCATCAAGTGGATGCACTCCATCTTTGGAAAACAGGACGATGCCTTCCGCCACCGGGGTGTCGGAAGTGAATTTGAGTTTGTCTTCCTGTTCCAGTTCTGCAATTTTCAATGCGACGTTAATGGAAGGAATTCCATAATGGTCGGCCAGCAGTTCCATGGCGGAAGCAGCGCGGGGGTTCTCGGCTTTACGTAGATCTTTCTCGTAATTCACTCGAAATGTATAGACAAAGCAGATGTCCGTTTGAGGGTTGGATTTCCAGATCTGTCGGACAATACCATCCATCGATTCCCAGATCGCTTCAGGCTGACGGCCACCATCATTCACCGCGAATTCAACGAATACCAGATCCGGGTGATGTTGCAGGACATCTTGCTCCAGGCGAAATGCTCCCAGATCACTCCCGGTACCACCAATGGCAGCATGGATTTCATGAATCTTCGCGTTGGGAAACTCTGACTGCAGCCACTTGGTTGTTTTCACTCTCCAGCCATTCGCGGCTGTGATGGATCCTCCCAGATAAGCCACCCGGACTTCTTCGCCTGATTTCAACTTCTTAACCGTGTTACCGATTCCCTGTCGTGGTTTGATCAGTTCCGCCTGGACCGCATGATATTCAGGGGGATCGGCCTGAACCGACGCCAGGGAGAATATTGTCAGCAGGGTGAAAGCAATCAGTTTGGTGGTGATGGTGTTCATGAAAATCTTCTCCGAGAGTGCGAACAGGAAGCTTCTATTTTAACGAACGGAGATTCAGATTGAAATGAGCCGAAGCGATCAAAATGAGGTTGAGAAGATCTGATTTCAAAGAAGCGATTCCAGAATTTGCGTCAGCTCCTCATCCGTGATTTCACGGGGGTTGCCGCTCATGCTGTTTCCCCGCGAACTTGTAACCAGCGCGGGAATTTGCGATGGATTCACACCGACATCGGCAAGACGGCGCGGAATCTGGAGGCGGTCATTCAGTTGCTGGATTTCCTCAATCAGTAATTCAG
>NZ_CAXAVM010000303.1:0-5189 GCF_963972345.1 uncultured Gimesia sp.
TCTCACATTTTCACGCTATTATTTACGAACCAAAACGCTTTCGGGTCAGACACTAGCTAGATCTACGGGAATTCCTTTATATCGCCAAATGTTAGTATCATTTTTTCGGGTCAGTACAAACCAGGAGTTGTTCGTTCCAAAAGCCATATCAAGAATACTGGCACCGTTTTGAGAGCTTTTTTTCATATAGTCAATTGCTGATTGGGGGACCTGACTGGCAGTCCAATAAAGTCGTACTCTGTCTTGTTCGTAGTAAGTCAACCCCCAACCGCCGTCAGGGGTAAAACCGAACCCGCGAATCGCTCCCCCTGCTTCAATGATCTTCTTCACCTTCTCAATTGCAGGCTTAGGGATTCCATGAACGTCAAAGATCGATTTCGAGACGACACCCCAACTGGAGGCGGGCTTACCCAACCCGATAGAATATAATTCATCTGCAAAACCCTGATGAGAGAGCGAGACAAGTAATACCACGGTCATTAATTTGCCAGTCGCGTTCATGAGTGGTTCCTCTTTTCATTCAGTTCAAAATTTAAAAACAGGTTGAAGATTAAACCTAAAGCAATTCTGATTGACATTCCATTAAAAGTATGCCCAGCCAGTTTTTACCAGAGCATTTATGAAACTGTGTTTGCGATGCATTATGATCCCTTTGTTTTCTTTATTCAGCAGTCTCATTGATTTATAGCACTGTATTAAGGGAATCGCTGTTCCCTTTAGTAAATGGATTTTTTTGTTGTAATAGGTGGCGAAAACGAGTAGGATTTTGTGCAACGATATTTTAAAAAATGCAGTTAATCTCCCGCTGTACCCGCACATTCTTTCCGCCTGGGCCTATTAATGGACAATCCTGAAGTACATCAGCCCAACGCCGATTGGGACGGTGAGATGTACCAGATTCTATATCGTATTGCCCAGCGGGACCTGGCTAATGAAACGCCAGGTCATTCTCTGCAACCCACGCTTCTCGTTAACGATGCCTATATGCGGCTTTTGGACCAGAGGAATTTCTGTCTGTCTGACCGTTCCCAAGTATTGGCAGCCGGAGCCGTAATAATCCGGCGGATTCTGGTGGATTATGCTCGGAAGCGCAAGGCACAAAAACGGGGCGGAATGGACGGACGCGGAATTGCATTGCACGTTTCTGTCGCGGATGACGCCAACCAGATAGATATTCTTGAGCTGAATGATGCGCTGGAGGCACTTCACAGTGAAAGCCCACGTGCAGCTCAAGTTGTCGAACTGAAGTTTTTTGGAGGACTGTGTGGTGATGAAATTGCACAGCAGCTTGGCATCTCTTTGCGAACGGTCAATAACGACTGGCGATTCGCCAGGGCCTGGCTCTATCGCAAACTAGGACAGAATTAGAATCTGAACCAGAATAATGAGTAAAGAAAATACCAGTCGCGTTCAGGAATTATTTGCAGCAGCTTTAGAGCTCCCGGCTGATAAAGAACGGGATACCTGGCTGGCAGAGCAATGTGGTCATGATCAAGCATTGCTTGAGGAAGTCCTCTCTCTCCTGGAATATGACAGTCTCGATCAAAACCCACTTGAAGGAGGCCTGAAGGATTTCCTGACAGATATCCCTCTCAATGAAATGGCAGCCGAATCGAGGACAGAGGATCTGGGCGAGAATGAAGCTACACAAGTCATCGATTGCGATACTTTTCTTTCCAAACTCTCTGAACTATCAGGGGTTGGAGTTTTATCGAAAGACGAAATCAAGGCGCTCCGCGAAGCAGCAAAATCAGAAGCTGATTCTTCAGACCCGCGCCTGATCGCTTCGAACTTGGTTTCAGAAGGGAAACTGACACAATATCAGGCATCGGCTCTTCTGCAAGGCTCACCAGAATTGCTGATCCAGAAGTATCTCATCCTCGATCTGATCGACGTGGGTGGGATGGGGATGGTCTTCAAGGCGATTCACCGGACCATGAATCGTGTAGTCGCGGTGAAGATGATTTCACAAAACCTGCTTTCTTCTCCAGAACAAATTAAACGGTTTCAACGTGAAGTCCGGGTTGCAGCCACGCTCGATCACCCGAATGTCGTCCGGTCATTCGATGCCGATCAGGCCAATGGTGTTGATTTTCTGGTTATGGAATATGTACGCGGTGCCAATCTGAGCCAGGTCATCAAGGAAAAAGGGCCGCTCTCTCTTGAACAGGCAGTGTCGTGTATTTTACAGGCTGCACGGGGGTTAAGGTATGCACACAAACGGGGGATCATCCATCGGGATATCAAGCCTGGAAATTTGATGATGGACGAGGGAGGAACCATCAAAGTACTGGACCTGGGGCTGGCAAATGTTGATGAATCTGTGCGTGATTATTCAGCGGCACTAGCCGGAAATAATGACCTGCAAAATGAAAATCGCACTGAACTGACCAATCCCGGGATGATGCTCGGGACGATCTCTTACATGGCACCAGAACAGTCCCTCGATGCCTCTCGCGCTGATTCGCGTTCGGATATTTACAGCCTGGGATGCACTTTCTATTTTCTATTAATTGGTGAGGCCCCCTATCGTGGGGATTCAATTTTTAAAGTCTTCCTGCAACATCAGAATCAGGAAATATCCTCTATTCGTGAGCAGCGTCAGGATGTTCCGCAGATGATAGAAGACATCTGCTTCAAGATGCTCGCCAAAAATCCGGATGACCGCTACCAGACCATGGGAGAACTCATCACAGCAATAGAAGAGTGTGAGATTGCAGCTCCTGTGGAAAATAAAAGTAAAGAAGACCATTCTTATAAACAATCGAATAAGGCTGATCAACACACAAGGAATCAATCGCGATCTCTTAATGCCGCAGGTTCCAGTTCCTCGCTCAAAAAGTTTAAGCAAAGCTGGCTGCTTGTGTTTCCAGTCCTGTTCATTACTCTCGCCTTCGGCAGCTATCAGGCTTTGAAATCACCGCCTCAGGAAAATGGAATAAAAGAATCACTACCAACGACACAAGGTCAACAGGTCAGCGCTGCTGTCGAGAAAATCATCCCCGGGAATCAACCGGTCAAGTGCATGGACGAGAACTTGATGTCCGCCGCCGATCTGCTGGCAACAGGTGAATGGGAATGGAAGGTCACAAAGAAATTCGATACACCGATTAATAATTCCAGTGCCTCCGAATCGTGCGCAGATATGACAGCCGACAAACTGACGCTCGTGTATTCAATAAATCAAAATAAAGACAATCCCAATACGGATATCTGGATGACGACTCGTGAATCGGTTGATGCAGCCTGGACTCAACCGATCCCTTTGGGTAAAGCAATCAATACAGAGGCGGTTGAATTTCAACCTAGTATCAGCGCTGATGGACTCGAGTTGATGTTTACCAGAAATGTGGATGGAAAATGGCATACTTATATTTCGAAACGAACATCTTCTCTATCGACATGGTCAGAAGCTGTCTCCTGCGAAGAGGATGGTAAATATCAAATGTCAGCAGATGTTTCTTCTGATGGGCATACTCTTGTTTTAATGAGGTTTGGCAATTCTGAAAACGGGAAGATAATCTGGCCAGATCTCTATATTAGAGAGCGACGATCACCGAACGATGCCTGGGGAAAAGTTTCGCCAATAGAGTTTCCTGTAAATACAGATCAATACGAAACGGAAGGCACAATCAGTGATGATGGTCGAATTCTGGTTTTCGTACGAATTGATGGTAATACGATCAATAGTAGACAGCGGATTTCAAAACTCTATATTGCAACTCGGTCTGACAGAAAAGCCGAATGGTCGACTCCAGTTCCTTTTGAAAACCAGCCCGATTCCTGGGAGTCTCGAAACCCACGCTTACAACCCGATGGTAAAACAATGCTAATTTGTTCTGATCGGCCAGGAAGTGGTTATATGGATATCTGGATGGCTGAACTAGTCAAGAAAGAGATCAATTCTTCTGACAAACAATTGCAGCAGGCTATGCGGGATAAACGGATCGACACTGCATCTGAGAAAGGTAGCCCCAGGAATCATCCCAATAAGAGCAAGTCCGAAAGTTTAATGTCTGCCGCTGATCTGCTCGCAACTGGTGAATGGGAGTGGAAAGTGATAAAGAAATTCGATGCGCCGATCAATATGCTTCGCACTGACTCATGTGCCGACATGACGGCAGATGGAAAGACGATTGTTTTTTCATCATCACGTAACCTGAAAAATGATAACCAAGATTTGTGGATGTCAACACGGGATTCTGTAGATACAGCCTGGTCACAACCGGTCAATTTAGGGGAGGCGATCAACACAGAAGCGATTGAATTTCATCCCAGCATTAGTGCTGACGGTCGCGAATTACTGTTTTCACGGAAAGTAAATGGTTCCTGGAATACATATATTTCAAAGCGATCTTCTACCACACTGACTTGGTCGAAAGCGGTTCCTTATCAGAGTAGTGGACATTTTCAAATTGCAGCCGACCTTTCTGCAGACGGACATTCCTTGATTATGACCAGGATGGGAAGAGCTAAAAGCACGCAGATTAGCACAGATCTTTGGATCAGTACACGTTTATCAAAGGAAGCACCTTGGAGCAATTTTAATTCAATCGGATTTCCTGTAAATACAAATGAATCCGAAACGGAAGGCACCATCAGCGATGATGGTCGCATGTTGATCTTCGCACGAGCGATATCAGATCAAAATCAAAATATTATTAAAAAATTCAAACTCTTTATATCAACACGCTCAGGAGATGATAGCCCCTGGTCGGATCCGGTATTATTTGAATCTAAATTGGCACCATGGGAGGATCGAAATCCACGTCTGCTCGCCGACGGTAAAACTCTTCTTTTAGGATCCGATCGTCCAGGGAGTGAGGGTATGGATATTTGGAAGGCTGAACTCGTTAAGAAAAAGATTGATTCTTCTAACAAAATAAATCAGCCAGAGAAGTAAGATTGACAGCTCCATACCATTGTCAAAAAACCGTCCCCAGTCATCAACCAAGGATATTCATTCTGGAATAGTCCAGTCTAGTACCGTGTCAGGATTTGATTTATGGGATAAAGTGATTTCAATTTCACTATGGCGTCTTGAACTTTGAATTGCCAGTCTACTCCACGCTGCTTTTTTTTATTGGAATCCTCGGACGAGGCTTTGGTTTCCACTCGCAACAGTCTGACCTCCGCTTCACGAAGCTTCTGAATAATCTGCTCAACAGTAAATCGTTTTCTCGGCATCT
>NZ_CAXAVM010000304.1:0-5162 GCF_963972345.1 uncultured Gimesia sp.
GATTGTTCCACGTGCCAATGTGGAACTCATCGAAGGATAATCATTTATGCAATACCGGATATTCAAGCTTGCACTGATTTTACTGCTGTTGCCCCTGGTCTCTGTCTCAGGGTTATCAGTAATTCGAGCAGCCGAACCACCAGCGCCTCCTGCTGACTTTCGAGCCGAGGATGTTCCCGGGGATGCGGGCACTGCCATTGATCTGTTCTGGACACTTTCGCCGGATGATCAACCCGATCTCAAACCGCGCAAGGTTTTACGATATGTCATCTCTCGAAAGGAAGCAGATAACGAAGAATCAAAGTTTGAAAATATCGGCGAGCCCACTTATCGGGTCAACACCTTTCGGGATTCGAACTGTGAAGCTGGTACTCCCTATCTCTACCAGATCGAAGCCGTCGGCCAGGAGAGCCTGACATCGAAACCCGTCGTCCTCAATGAGCCAGTCATCGCCTCGCTGCAATGGTTTAACCTGCAGCGCAGCTGGTTCGCAGTCTTTGTGGTATTGATCTGCGGCTCAGTCATCGTCTTCATCAGACTCGCACGGAGCGGTAAAAAACTGAAAGTCAGAAAAATTGCGGGCCTGGAAGCAATTAACGATGCAGTGGGCCGTGCGACTGAAATGGGGCGATCCTGCCTGTTCGTCCCCGGGATTCAGGATATCAATGACATTCAGACTGTCGCCGGCATTACGATTCTCGCGCAGGTGGCAGAGACAACAGCAGACTATCGCGCCCAGCTGGAAGTCCCGACTTCCCGCTCCCTGGTAATGACGACGGCCCGGGATACCGTGGAAGCCGCTTACTTGTCAGCAGGGCGACCCGATGAGTACAACGAAGATGACATCTACTACATCACCGACGAACAGTTCGGATATGTTGCCAGCGTTACGGGTAAAATGGTCCGGGACAAACCGGCGGCCTGTTTTTACATGGGTGCGTTTTACGCCGAGTCACTGATCCTGGCGGAGACCGGCAACTCGGTCGGCGCGATTCAGGTCGCAGGCACCGCGATGCCGACCCAGCTCCCCTTCTTCGTCGCTGCCTGCGATTTCACTCTGATCGGTGAAGAGTTCTTTGCTGCTTCCGCTTACCTGTCAGGTGAACCCCAGCAGCTGGGCAGCCTGAAGGGACAGGACTTTGGAAAACTGATTGGAGGCCTGCTGCTGATTGCCGGCTGCCTCATTATGACCCTCTCCTCAATCCAGTCACGTGGAGTCGCTCCCGATAATCAGGAGCCGACTTACCTGCAGTCCGCGTCGAACTACATCATAGAGAATATCCTCGGTAAAGGAGGTTTCAAATAATGAAGCGAACCATCCCCCTGCTGATTTCCGCGATTACGGGGTTCGTCCTGATTGGAACCGCGTTTATCCCCCTGTTCGTGGACTGGGGTAATATTGCAATGTCCTGGTTCAATCTGCTTGCTGCATTTGCTTTCATCCTCGGCGGTGGCAACCTGCTCAAGATGCAGCTGCAGAAAATATCTGCACAACAACCAGGCTGGGGCTATGCGGCCGTCACCCTGATTGCATTTTTCATTACTCTTTTTGTCGGGCTGGCTAAAGTGGGCGTACACCCGAATGTGAAGTTCCCGGAATTTGCCTGGTCGGGGGATTACCTGCAGGAAGACGGCGTCTTCTGGTGGCTGTTCGAATATATTTTCACGCCGCTCTCTGCCACCATGTTTGCCCTGCTGGCGTTTTATATTTCTTCCGCCGCCTTTCGGGCTTTCCGTGCCAAAAACACGGAAGCCACGATTCTGCTGATCATTGCCGTCATCATTTTACTGGGACGCACTTACGCCAGTGTCTGGCTGACAGGCTGGTTTCCGGATGAATTTATTATCGGCGAGAGCGGCATCAAATACAGTGATTTTAATCTGCAGAATTTATCGGAAATCATCATGGAAGACTTTACCACGCCGGGGATGCGGGCCATCAAGATTGGAATTGCCCTGGGTGTGGCTTCCACTTCGCTGAAAGTTTTATTAGGCGTTGACCGTTCTTACCTTGGCTCGGATCAGGAGGCGTAATCAATGCTGGACTTTCTACAACATCTGGATCGTCGCTGGATCTTTTTCCTGATGTTTATCGCCGTTGCCGTTCCCCTCATCATGGGCACGACATTTCCTGAAGTCCCCTCGGATCAGGTGATGGCGGTTTTTGATGCCGTCGATAATCTGCCCGATGGTTCCAACGTGGTCATGGCTCTGGATTATGATCCTGCCAGCCAGGGAGAACTCCAGCCCATGGCGTCTGCCTTCGCCCGACATTGCGCCATCAAAAAACATAACATCTATTTTATGACACTCTGGCCTCAGGGGATTTCCATGATCCAGAATTCGATCGGCATCCTGCAGGATGAATACCCTGAGACCTACAAAGGCAAATACGGCACAAAATACGTCAACCTTGGATTCCGGGCCGGCAACGAAGGCGTGATTAAACTCGTCGTGGAAGATCTGAAAAAGTCCTACTCCACGGACATTCACGGCACAAACCTCGATAATATCCCCCTCACAAAGAACCTCAAAAACATTCAGCAGGTCGACCTGTTGTGTAATGTCAGCGCCGGCTATCCCGGCTCACAGGAATGGGTGCTGTATGGCTCTTCCCCCTTTGATATTCCCACTGTCGTGGGTTGCACCGGAGTCCAGGCCCCGATCATGCTGCCTTACATCCCCGACCAGCTGACGGGCATGCTGGCTGCAATCAAAGGAGCCGCCGAATACGAACAGGCGATTATCAACGCATACCCCGAACTGGAAAACAATCCGAACGCCAAGGAAGGCCTGGTTCGCATGGGACCTCAGCTGGTAGCACATCTTCTGCTCATCAGCCTGATATTTTTAGGTAACGTGATTTATTTCTGGGAACGAAAACAGGGACTGCATCAATGAAGCAATCAACACTCATCTGGACAATCTTGATGGTCGCCGGTGGTGCATTTCTGCTGTTCCAGGCAAGCAAAGGAAATGGTCGCGTCTACGTGCGTGAAATCCCCGTCGAAGCCCAGGCGTCTCAGCCCGAGGGAGAGGAACAGGTTTATCGCTGGACGCGATATCAACAGGTGACGGAAGCGGAAAAAGGGGAACCAGACGTTCGCTTCAGTTTGTCACGCACGCTGGGTCTGTGGGTCGCCGCATTTAGTACTCTGGCCATTTTTTCCTTTCTGTACGGCGATAACCCGATCTATAAATTTACGGAATCAGTATTTGTCGGAGTTTCTGCGGCCTACGCGATGGTCGTCGCGTTCTGGACAGAAATCATGACCAACCTGTACGCGAAACTTCTGCCAGGCCTGGCACGCATTACCTTTTATCCTGATATTGATTCCACAGCCAGGCCGGACTATCTCTATCTGATCCCGCTCGTCTTGAGTATTTTATTGTTATGGCGTCTATCCCCCAAAGGAAGCTGGATTGCCCGCTGGCCACTCGCATTCTTTATCGGTGCCACGGCCGGAATCCGCCTGATCAGCTATCTGGAAACGGACTTTGTGGGACAGTTGCAAAGTACCGTCATGCCCTTCATTGTGTTTGCCTCCGATGGCTCTCTGCTGTGGATCAAATCACTACGAAATACCATCTTTATCGTGGGCGTGGTCTCCTGCATGATCTATTTCTTCTTCTCCATCGAACATGAAGGAGTCGTCAAATATATTTCCCGTCTGGGGATCTGGTTTTTGATGGTTACCTTTGGCGCAAGCTTTGCCTATACCGTGATGGGCAGAATCGCATTGCTCAGTGGCCGACTCGTGTTCCTGTTCAATGACTGGCTGGGAATTTGATTTACTGTGTACCGTGAAAAAATGCCGGTAGATCTGTATGGGAAAGTGTAACTGATTTACCCTCATCAATCTGAGTAAACCACAGGCACCAGATTACTTATGGATGAGGTTCCTTTAAGGATCAGATGAAGATCTGTTTTTTGTGAAAAGCAGTTACTTTCTACGCTACGCGTTCATTTGCTCATCTGCTATATTTGGATTCAGCCCACCGGTCGCCCGCCCCGGGTTAATACCTCAAATAATCCAGGTAAGAAATAAATTGTAATGAATTCGCAGTCGACTGCTGACGCAGAGCTGAATGCAACCTCCCCCGAACTCACCCTCCCCACTTACAAATATTTTCCCGGCTGGTCCATGCTGGGAATCGCGGCGCTGGCGCAGTTTTTATCCGCCCCCGGCCAGTCTTTCTCCGTCGCTGTTTTTAAAGATCCCATGCGAGCCTCCCTGGGGTTAACCGAGACGCAATACTCACTGGCTTACGGGTTTGCCACAATCGTCAGTGCCTGCCTGCTCCCGTTTGTCGGGCGTTTGCTGGACCACTTTGGCGCAAGAATCATTCTGCCCATCATCGCCGTGGGCCTCGCTGCCGCCTGCTTCTTCATGTCGCGGATTCACTCACTGTCGGAACTTTATATCGGATTCAGTCTCGTTCGCAGCCTGGGACAAGGTGCCCTCACTTTAATTTCCGTCTGGATGGTGGGAGAATGGTTCGAGAAAAAACGGGGACGTGCCACGGCACTTGCTGGATTTGGCAGTGCCTTCTCCGTGATGACCATACCTCTGCTGAACAGCTGGTTGATTACCCATTATGGCTGGCAGACCGGCTGGCTTGTTCACGCGGTCACGGTCGCCGTCTGCCTGATTCTGCCTGGAATCTTTATTGTCAGAAATCGTCCGGAAGACCTGGGACTGCACCCGGATGGAATCGACCCCGCAGACGAACCGGAACCTGAGCCTGAGCTCCCCGGTGCCCGACAGAAACGCCCTCTGATCACCGCGACCATTGAATCCTGGACTGTCCGCCAGGTTTTACGCGACCCGACTTTCTGGAAACTTCTGACGGTCATCACGACTCATGCATTAGTGGGAACCGGACTTGTGTTTCACCAGATCGCCCTGCTGGGCAGTCACGGTGTTCCCATGAACTGGGCCATTCGCATGATGTCCTTTCAGGCGATCTGCGCTACCGTACTGATGTTTCCGGCTGGCTGGCTGACCGACCGTTTTCCCAGTCGTTATATTCTATGTGGCTCCATGCTCTGTCTGTCATTGGCGAATCTGATTGTCCTCACGATGCCTGCCCTGTGGATGGTGGTCGTGTATACTTTTCTGCTCGGTTTGACAGGCAGCGTGTTTCGCAGTACGGCAGAT
>NZ_CAXAVM010000305.1:0-5102 GCF_963972345.1 uncultured Gimesia sp.
AAGCCACAATCTTCCTTCCCGATCGAGTACACCACGTAGAGCTTGCCGTCATGTTCATGGGCATAGGGATATGACCATTGCTTGCTTTTCGCGAAACCGGAAAAGCGGGGAGGCACCGATTTCCCATGTCGAATCGTCCACATCCGACTGAATGCAGATTCGCCAAGCTGACTGACAGAGATCACCAGCGTATCCCGGTTTTTCAGATTGGAAACCAGGTACTGCTGTCCCGTGCTAAGTGTCCCCAGATACGCCTTGGCGCGCGGCATCGGCAGATTTGCGGGTCGGGCCTGAGACCAGCTGCGACCGTTATCCTGACTGACAGAAATCCAGGCCGTTCCCCCGCCGCCACGAATCACCGCGCGAACATTCTTCCCGTCGAGGCCCACCGTCGTCTCCGCAAAAGAGGGAGACAGCTCGGGAGGATACGGAATCTGAACCGTATCCCAATGCAGCAGATCATTGCCATGACTGATGGCGACGACAGGCAGGCCATCCTGATCCTGTCCGCCGGTAATCAGATTCCCATCGGGCATGCGAACCGGTTCATCGTAAGGCCAGCAGTTCTGCATCACGATGCCCTTTGATTCCCACCGATCCGTTTCCTCATTCAGCACGAATGCTTCTCCCTTGAGGCCGGGAAAACGCTTTGCCGGTTTACCCACTCCAAATCGACTGCCGATCGTCCATAATCTCCCCTGATGCTTCAACAGCACGCCATGACTGTGCCGCTCGGACCCCTCGAAACCGGGTCCGATCACTTCCAGTTCCGACCAGGTCTTCCCGCCATCTTCAGAACGACGGCCCTGCAGTGTTTCATGCGGCCCATTTTCATGTTCCGGACTGTTAGCCCAGTTCGCATACAAAACCCCCTGATGAGCAATGATGGCCGCACCATGCAGAAATTTATAGCCGTCCTTCTCGGCGCGATGAATTGTCTGGTGCGTCATACCCGGCACTGTGGGAATCTCTGCGAGATCAGCGGGAATTGGCGGTCCCGTCCAGAGAATAACCGGTTCCGGCAGTGGATCCACTTTTCCCGGATCTGGCAGTTGAGTCCCTCCCTGGATCACCAGATCATCAATCAGATACCAGGCATCCTGCGCCAGTCGTGTACCCGAAACCAGCGCCAGCCCTGACAGTTGCAGATCAGTCCTGTAAGCGTGCAGAGTTCCCGTTGGAGATCCTGGCAGCTTGAGTTCTCCCGGTTTCGATAACCAGAAATCAATGCCCGTCTGCTTTGCATCAACCAGGATCCGCAGGCGATGCCAGATCGGATCCGCCGGATCCTTTGAAGGTTCGACGTCACTTGAGATCAATCGCCAGGCACGGGTACGACCATCATACTGCTGCAATTTGCCATTTTGAATACAGAGATTCAGCTGGCTGGCATCAGTCCCCTCCGGTTCGAAAGACCATAGATTCAGAGAGCGACCCGCACCGGGTGAAAATGCAAAAGACAGTTCAATCAACAGTCTCTGTTGTGGCTGAGAAAACCGCTGAGTGATCGCAGTCAGACGACCTGATGTAGAACGCACGCTTTTGAGAGCCTGCTTCGATGCCCCTGCTCCCTGCGCAACTACTTTTACATCGGGAGAAGTGCCTGACAGAAAAACAGACCAGCCCTCCGGAACGGTTCCCACCTGATCTGCTTCAAATCCAGTTTGATAAATCACATCGTCCGCGGCAATCAATGCAGCAGGAAACACCAGGCAGGCCATCAGCGTCAACACAGTTTTCATGGGATGACCTTTCAGCGCATTAAAGTCGATTCCAGTTTTTCTGTAGTATACACGAAACTTGTCTGTCTTTCAGGCTTGTAACCTGAACCGGGCCGGCTGATTTCAGGAAAGACGAGTTTACTCACTTATTTAATTGAATTCAAATAGGCGAGCAGGTCGGCCATTTCCTGGGGATTGATCTGCTTTTCCAGTCCCTCAGGCATGAATGACAGCCGCGAACTGATCAGTTCATCAATATCAATTCGCAGTACCGTATCACTCGTGCCATCCGCCCGGGCGATTGTGATGCTGTTCGCATTTTCTTCTTTGATCAGACCGGTAATCGTTCTTCCCTGCGTCGTCACCAGCAGGTACGTCACATATTGAGGTTTGACCTCCCGGTTGGGATCGAGAATATTGAGCAGCACCGCGTCCGTGCCCCGATCTTTAATCGCTTTCAGGTCGGCTCCCAGTTGCACGCCGACATTCTCCAGGCGATGACAGGCTGAGCAGGATTTCTTGAAGACCTGTTTCCCATTGGCCGCATCCCCCTTCAGTTTCAAAGATGCCTGATACTCTTTAATCACGTCGGATCGCCCGGTCAATCGCTCATTATGAAATAACGATTCTGCCAGTTTTTTGACGGTGCTGTCCTGGTTGGTTTTCAACAGTTGCACACGCTCGGGGCCGATGTCTCCGGGATTGATGTCCCCCGCTTTCACCGCATCCAGCAGACTGAGCAGCCATGGTTTACGGGAGAAGAGCGTCTCTACTGCACTCATCCGTAATTGCGGACTCAGTCCCGGCCAGGCTTCAATCAGCAGTTCCGCCACGCGATCATCATTAACCAGTCCCAGCGCAGTAATCGCCCGCTGGCGAACCGGCAAAGGCTGCTGCACGGAAAGCAACTCTTCAAATACCGGCTGCGTCTCATCGAACAGTCCGATGCTCAATGTGGGGATGGCTGCCACGCGTCCTTTCACCGCCGCTTTGTCATTCGTCGCCTGGGCAATCGCCGACTGCATCATTCCTTTCAGAAGTTTTGCAGTGTGCTCACTGTCAGATTTGGCAATCACCTGCTTGGTCACACCCGAGGCGCGAGACAGCAGATTCCGAAACAGAATTTCCGCCAGCTTCTGATTTGATTCGGGCAGAGCTTCCAGTGCAGCCAGAACCCGTTTCACATTCGCTGCTTCCTGCTGCGCACCGATCTGAACGGCTAACGCAACCAGAAACTGTTCAATCTGTTTCTCTTTCAACGCATCGGTATTCTTGATCAGAATTTCGAAGACTTCCCCGGTCCCCTGATCCAGCGAACTCTGCACCGCCATCCGAATCCACTGATTGGCCGCATGCCGTTCCAGCAGATCCGCCAGCGCCGCGTTGCGTGCCAACGATTCGAATGCCCCCAGCGAGAAAGCCGCCTGATATTGCACTTCCAGTGAAGGATCGGTCGCCAGAGCAATCATCTGCTGTTGAATCTCGTTCGCATCTGCATACTGCTCGGCAATTTTCAACGACTGCTTACGGACCTGGAATTCTTTGTCTTGCAGTCCTTTCAGCAGCGTCGCAGAATCGAGTGATTTCAAAGCCTGCAGCGACCAGAGTGCCGTCGCCCGCGTAATCGGTTTTGTAGATCCTGTCGCCAGCTGCTTCAGGTCCCCGGCGATCGAGGTATCCTGACGCTCGTATAACAGTCTTTGCGCCGTATCGCGTGTCCAGCCATTATCACTTTCCAATAACTCAACCAGTTCCTGTGAACTCAGTTTTGTCAGATCGGCTGACTGAGGCTGCTGAAAGCCTTTGGGTACGATTCGGTAAATCCGTCCTTTATCCTGTCCGCCCACCGGATCCAGATGCTTGATCACCTCTTCCGGAATAAAGGGAGCCCCTTCAATCAGCTCGCGATACATGTCTAGCACATACAGTGCGCCTTCCGGGCCATTCTCAAATTGAACCGGCCGAAACCAGATATCCGTTGAAGCCAGGAACTCGGCATCCTGGTCGGCCCGGGGAGCAACCAGCGACAGTCCGTCCGGCTGGGGAGCAGCACGATAAACAAGATTGTTAGCCGGTTCGCCCACAAAAATATTGCCCTGATATTCAGCAGGCCAGGCGTCCCCACGATAAACGGTAATTCCAGTCGCCGCGGTAAAGAAACCGGAAGGCTGACCTTTTTCAGCGTCGCCCCGCTCGCTCGCAGCACGGATCCGGGACCGCAGAATCCGCCATGGTTCGACCTGGCTGATGCGGAGCAGCTTCGTGAATTTTCCCCCGGGAGCAATCGAAACCGGAGCTGCCGGAGGCGCCAGATAGGGATTGCGGGCGATATAACGATCATCGTACATCAGCACCTGCATGGGAACGCTGTTGGCGCAGACAAACTCACGGTTCCAGTTGCCCAGGCTCATCCCATGCTGTCCGCCGCCGGTCGTCAGTTCAATCGTGCGGGTCTCGGGATCCAGGATAACGCCGCGCCCCTTGGTATTGTAGGTCTTCTTGTTCTCGTCAGCAGCGATGGTCACATCTCCGCCATCGATGCCTGTAGAAAAATGGATTTTGTTATCCAGGCCCCAGCGGAAGGAATTGATCATCCCCTCATCGCCTTTATCCCGGCCAAATCCCGTCATCACGACTTCGCGTACATCCGCAATGCGGTCTCCATCCGTGTCTTTGCAGTAATACACATAAGGTGGTGCCCCGACAAAGACGCCCCCTTTGTAACAAAAAACCGCCGTCGGCAGAGTCAGACCGGACAGAAACGGATAACTCTTATCGAATCGGCCATCGCCGTCCGTATCTTCCAGCAGTTTAACAGAACTGTATCCTTCCTGATTCGCATCGTTGTATTCCGGCATTTCAACGACATAAGCACGACCGCGGGCATCAAAGCACATCGCGACCGGATCTCGAACCAGAGGCTCTGCCGCCACCAGCTGAATCTCAAAATCGGGATGGATTTTAAATGACTTCAGCGCCTCTTCCGGACTCCGCGGTAAAATCCGAGGCATTTCAGCAGAGTAATCCACCTTGGGTTTTGTTTCCGATTTATCTGCTGACCGAGCTGTGATGGTCAACCCGATCAACAAGGCAAAAAACAGAGCGGAAACAAAAGCAGAAATACGAAAACGCGAGGTCGGAATAAAGGCAGGCATGAATCAATCCTGTTGAAGACTCAGGAGGCGGGAAAGGGACTTTATTTAACATCCCTAATTTATAAGGTTTCTGCATTATAAAGCAGGTATCATAGCAAGTTGAAGCATGCGATGCAGAAACTGGTCCATTTTATACAAATCAGTATTCGCTGATCTATTTCATTCTAGAAAGTAGAAAAGTTGCTAGTTCTTCATCAGCTGCTTCAGTTCCGCCTGCATCTGTTTG
>NZ_CAXAVM010000306.1:0-5031 GCF_963972345.1 uncultured Gimesia sp.
GGTGAATGAAACTCCCGCTGTTCAATCAACGAGAGGACATCCGCAAGCACCGACAGCCCGTCACGAACTTCGTCGGTCTGGTTCAACAGTTCGCGAATGCGTGAGCCAATGCAGAATAACAGGCAGACCTGAATAATGATCGCAATGCAGATCGGAGCAATGCCCGAGTACGACAGCAGCCAGCTGATGACAGCCAGTGCGGCAAACACGCCGGTAACCATTGAGGCCCATTTCAGGCCGGCAGGAATCTGAATGAGGGGCTGTCGGACCCAGTCTGACAGATGAGTCTGTTCGATGTCGCCGTGTTGTTCTGCCTCCAGCAGTTCGAGTGTTTCGCGAAAATCGAGTTCGTTTCGCAGTTCCTCGACCGACTGTTGGCGGGCCCTGATTTCCTCGGCCTGTGCAGGCGATAATAACCAGCGGGCCAGTGTCTCTTCGCCCAGTTTCGTGCGTGCCGAGCAGATCAGTTGAAACAGGGAGCCCCGTCCCAGCAGATCCAGGTCGCCAGCGTACATGTGCTGCGGATCGTAATATTCCTCTCCCGCAGGTCGGACATCGATCCACCGGTGATTCAAACGGTCCAGCGCAGTGCGGTAATAGGTTTCCGCCTGTCGTGCCCGTTTCAGTCGACGGATACAGCGGGCATGTAAAATAATCAGGAATACGAATGCCAGGATCGGGGCGGCAATCCATTTCAGGCTGAGTGCCCCCCAGACCGTCGCTGCCAGCAGAACAGCGATCCCGGCAATAAATACCAGGCCTCTCAAGGTGGAATAGCGGTCGCTTAGTCTGACCAGTGCCTGTACCTTGCCCGATCGGTCTTCAAGCCGCCGTTCATACTCGATTCGGGGAGTCTGTTGGGTTGGGGAAGGTTGCATCGAACTGGTAAACTATCGAGAACTCTGACTGGTTAAAGCTCACTTCTAACCTATTGAGAGACGCAATACCAGCGTAAACAGAGGCGAATTCTGATTTGCAATAGGTCTGAAATCCGGGTAAAACAGGACTTCCATTCCCGTTCCCACAGGAGACCTCTCGCATGGATCCGATCCCCGTTATCGACACGCATCAGCACCTCTGGGATTTAGACCTGTTCCAGCTTCCCTGGCTCGATTTGCCCGGCATGGACGTCCTGCGAAACAGCTTCCGCATGGCCGATTACCGGGAAGCGACCCGCAATTGTCCTGTGGTGAAGTCGGTGTATATGGAAGTGAATGTACACCCAGGTTTACAGCGGCAGGAAGCACAATACGTGCTGGCATTATGTGAGGCGGACGATAATCCGATGTCTGGTGCCGTCATCGGTGGCTGTCCCGGCGAAAGCAGCTTCGCCGGCTATCTGAAAGAGTTTACCGGCAATCCGTTCATGAAGGGAGTCAGAACGATCCTGCACGATCCCGATCGTCCGCGGGGCATGTGTCTCACGCCGCAATTCAAAGAAAATATCCGGCTGCTGGGAGACCTGGGCTTGAGCTTTGATCTGTGTATGCGACCGGCCGAGATTCAGGACGCCGTCGAGCTGGTCGACGCCTGCCCGGAGACACGCTTCATCATCGATCATTGCGGCAACATGAGCGTGCAGCCCGATCAGCAACAGGACCGCCCGGACTGGGAAACGGGGATGCGGCGGATGGCTGAATCCGATCGCGTGTTCTGCAAGATATCGGGAATCATCGCGACCGCCACCAGGGGAGCCTGGCAGCCTGCAGACTTAAAACAGAACATCGACTTCTGCCTGGATACGTTCGGAGAAGACCGCGTCTTCTTCGGCGGCGACTGGCCCGTCTGCACGCTGACGGCAGACTTCGAAAGCTGGTATCAGGCACTCCTGTGGATTGTGCAGGATCGCGGAGAGACGTTTCAACGAAAACTGTTTCACGACAACGCGGCAGCGTTTTATCATTTAGCATGACAATCTTCGACTTTTTAAGCCCACGTGGAGAACACAATGAGCATTACTCTTAAGCTCCCCAAAGTCTTTAAGTCGAAGATCGAGGGACATGATGTTGAATCAAAGACACTTGCTGTATTAAGTACCGCTTCGCAGATTATCGGTGACCCGACTATAGGTCTGACATTCTTTCCAGAATTTACAGACCACGCTACACCACACTTTCAACGAGTTCTAAATAGTTCAGCATCAATCCTGAATAATGATGCATTAGATAAAATGACTCCTGAAGATGTGTACGTTCTAACTGCTGCCGTATTACTACATGATATCGCCATGCATCTGAATGAAGATGGTTTCATTCAGATTGTGAAAGGTGGATGGTGTACTTCTACAGAATGGCCAGCACTTTGGACAGAATTCGTAATGGATGCTGAAAAATGGAATGCTAAGAAGTTGGATGATGTGCTTGGTAATAAAGTCAACCCAGTATCAAATATTAGTCTACAGAGTGTTGTTCAGCAGCCTATTCCTCTCGATTCATCAGACACTTGGACAAAGCAACAACGAAAGCTAATTGGTGAATTCATTCGAAAACATCATGCACTGCTTGCACAAGAGTTTGCCCTATTTGGTTTTCCCGGTAAAGATAGACCGATTAGGCTAATACAAAATGGTTGTAAACATGATTATTTAGTTGGGTTCATCGCTCGTAGTCATCACCTCAGTTTAAGGGATACATTTTCGACACTTGAGGAGAAATACCATGGCAAAATTAGGTGCCTTGATACGCACCCCGTCTTACTGATGGCAGCTCTTAGAATAGCTGATTATCTTGACGTGGAAAGTGAGCGCGCACCTTCAATGTCACTCTCTCTTCGTTCAATCCATAACCCAATCTCGAAAAAAGAATGGTGTGCCCATCAAGCAATTGATGATTTGAGAATTGATGAAAAAGATTCTGAAGCACTATTTGTTTTAGCAAATCCCAAAGATCTCGGAACATATCTAAGGTTGCACGAACTATTTACTGACATTCAGAAAGAACTCGATTTGACATGGGCTGTCTTAGGAGAAATTTTTAGTTTACAGCCTGATTTGAAATCAGTAGGGCTTACAATACGTCGTCTGAAAAGTAATTTTGATAACGAATCTTCGCTGCGAAATTCTTTAATATTCATTCCAAAAAAGTTCCAATTCCATACAGCTGGTGCCAAGCTGATGAACAAATTGGTAGGGCCTTTATACGAAGATCAAATTGAAGTTGGAATACGTGAGCTAATCCAAAACTCTATAGATGCCACTCAAGAATTACATAAGCTAACTGATGAACCGCTACTTCCAATTCGAGCTGGTATAAAAGCCGATAGTAAGGAATTTATTTTTGAGATAGAAGATTTTGGTATCGGAATGAATGAAGACGTGCTCCAAAATTATTTTCTTTGTGCTGGTGCATCTTTCCGTGATTCCGAAACTTGGAAAAGGAACTTCGAGATCAAAAATACCCCAAATATTGCACGATCAGGTCGATTCGGTATTGGTGTTTTAGCAGGCTTCTTACTTGGAGAACGAATCACAGTAACAACCAGGCACTATCAAACTCCAGAAGATCAGGCGCTCACCTTTTCTGCGTCAATTGATGATGAGTTTATAGAATACAGAAAGATAAAGCGACAAAATGTAGGCACAAAAATAACAATTAGTATCTCTGAAGAAATCTACAAGAGACTAGCTCAGGACAATGGGTTAGAATGGGATTGGTATAGATGGAACTCTCCACAGATCGAGCGATATATCGACACAAACTCCTCGCTGGCCAAAGTGACTCCAGTGCCAATGCCAGGGGAAGAACTTCCCGATGACTGGCATCAAATCGAGAGTCAGGAGTTTGGACAAATATTTTGGACTCATGGAAAAGGTGCAGCAGTTGTATGTAATGGAATAACGATCGGTAGATGCGCATCATCAAGAGGATACAACCGAAATTTAACATGGGAAAATAGACCAAATAGAATTGATCTTTCGACACCTGTCTCGCGTCCCAATGTGGCGGTGGTTGATCGTAACGGCGTGTTTCCACTTTCACTGCAGCGATTTAATACAATCGAACATGCAATTCCATTTCGAGACGAATTATTAGCTGATGTAACTCGAGATTTCATTGCATTCTGTCTTGTATTTGCACCAGAACAATTGCCAGGAAGTCACAATCGGTTTTCAAAATATTCCTTTTTGAACTATCCAGGTGAATCGGAAGGACCTCTTATTTCGTTTAATCCATCCGGGCATTGGTTTTATTCCTCGTATGGCACTGGTGTGCAGCATGTGACGAGCTTACGCAATCTTGCTCCTTCAAAAGTAACACTTATTATTTCGCTCGATAAAAATCTGCCACTGCCGGAAATTTCTTTTCGACCAGATCACTTCTACTTTTTTGGGGCTACATCTTTAGATATTATACCTATGAAAACTATTCCAATGGTTCTTGCACATTCACTTGGATTCAATATTAAGAATCTCGGCCCCCACCCTCAATTCTTCACAAAGAGTGAAAATGCAAGCGTGTTCCTCAAGACTAATCTTGCTCAATACTGTTCTCAGTATATTGATGGGCAAATTGACCTAACAAGTGTGAATCTCCATTCTATTGGAGGTGCAGAAATTGATATCCTTCACAAATCTGAAGAAGCACCTCCGATGATTGAGAATCTGTCACCACAAGTGTGTGAAGGCGTCCGTCAAGGCAACTACATCGCCGCTGAAATCAGTAACCCAAGTGTAGAATATTCGGCAAATCCAATTTTTGATGAAATTTGGTCATCGTACATGGAAGACGAAATCATTCCATACAAACAATCAGATCGTTCAAATAAGTTCGTGAAGGCATTTAAAGAGCTTGATGAATACATAACAAAATGGAAATCGCTTCAATCACGCGGCATCCCATACATTAGTGAAGTATTCCGTACCAAGGGCCCAAATGGGGAAAATCTTCAAATGTGATTCTTCTAGATTAGGTCGAATGGCTATTCATTTACTGAGCCAGTGGTTTGCAAAGCTAATTCAACTCTTACTCGCAATGCACTGCTAAAAGTATATTCGACTTTAAGGTGGGCTTTTCAAGCTCCGACTGTGATTAG
>NZ_CAXAVM010000307.1:0-5030 GCF_963972345.1 uncultured Gimesia sp.
AAGCAAATCAGCGCGCCCTGGAAGCAGCAAAAACAATCGTAGAATCTTATGAAGCACAGGTGCAGGCTTTTGAAACGGTCAAGCGTGAAACGATAAATGCGCAGAATGCTTATATTGAACAGGCGAACAAAAAAGTTCAGGCCGAACAGCAGAAGCTGGCAGAATACCAGGCAGCACTACCGCAGCTCCAGGCGGAGTATGACCGCATGAAAACATTGCAGGCGGAAAATAATATTTCGCTGCAGAAGCTGCAGGAAGTCAATCGAAAATTGAAAGAAGCGGCCAGCAAAGCCAAAGGAGCTGAATTCTATTACGGCGCTGCCAAAGATGAGCTCTCGGGCAAACAGAGCGAGCGCACGGCAAAAGTAGAAAAAGCCCAGGCTGAGATTGATAAGACAAAAGCCATGTTACGCAAAGCCAATGGCGATGTCTCCAAAGCAGAGAGTGATATAGCCAAATCACAACAGGAGCTGAATAAGGTGGAGAAGGAACTCCTGGATATGCAGGTCAAAGTTTCACGACAGGAAAGTCAGGTCATCAAAGCTCCCTTCGATGGTTACATCGTGCAGATTACTCCCAATCTGGGTACAGCTATCCTCAAGCAGGGAGACCCGATTTGTACGATCGTTCCCTTCACAGAAGACCGCTCTGTCCAGATATGGCTTGATGGTAATGACGCGCCGCTGGTTGAACCAGGCCGACACGTGCGTCTGCAGTTTGAAGGCTGGCCAGCCGTGCAGTTTTCAGGCTGGCCTTCCGTCGCAGTGGGAACCTTTGGTGGCGAAGTCGTTTCCGTTGATGCCATTGATAACGGCCTGGGAAAGTTTCGCATCCTGGTCCGTCCCGATCCCCAGGACAAACCCTGGCCTCAGGACCGGTTTCTGCGACAGGGTGTACGCGCGAATGCCTGGGTCCTTTTGAAGCAGGTTCCGCTCTGGTACGAAGTCTGGCGAAGACTAAATGGTTTCCCACCAGTGGTTTCAGTCAATGAGCCAGGCCAGAAAAACACCACAAGCAAACCTCCCAAACTACCAAAGTAAGACCAGGTAAACTGTGCCGAGTTTGCGGCCTTCGTTGTATCTTGCGAAGCAAACGCGATGATCTTCGTGGAATGTGACTCTGTTACGACTTCAGTTCAACTCACTGTTTGCATTATGTCGAATTCTCTAACTATACCTGTCGTGTCGATTAGAGTGAATGTATCACTGATTCGGACCATATTGAAACCCGCCAGTTGAGTTATGAAATCATGTTTCGAGTTTGGATCGCGATCTTTGCTTTCAGCCTGGGAGGTTGTGCGGGGTATAAACAACACCTGACACAACCTGAGCCGGATCCGCTTGATTCTTCCGTGCGAATTTCTCTCTCTGATGATTCAGTCATTGAACCTGTAAAAACACCACTGCCCGTCACAGTCACTCACGCTTCGGACGAAAAGCAGAGTGATCCGGGAGTAACTGAAAGCACAGATCCGCCATCGTCAGTCGAGCAGGTCGCAGCGGAAATGATCAACGAGGACACATTCGGGATTCCGGAGATTCCACCATTGCCAGGTCAAAACTTCACTCCCAACCCACAGGGAATTGAACTGGAAGATGTCATTAACTCGGTTTACCAGAGTTATCCCCTGTTGGAGGCAGCCCTCTATTCGCGTGATGTGGCATCGGGAGAACGGCTGGAAACCCTGGGAGAATTCGACCGAAAATTAAAAGCAGGGACAGAGAACGGGCCGATGGGTTATTATAAAACCTATCGTCAGCATATCGGTGTGATTCAGCCTCTGTATCAGGGGGGAGAAGTCTTTGCCGGGTATCGCGTCGGGCGAGGCAGTTTCCAGCCCTGGTATCTGGAGCGTCAGACGAATGAAGGGGGAGAATTTAAAGCGGGATTCTCCGTTCCCCTTTCTCGAAATCGTGATATCGATGCGCGACGGGCTGCTTTGTGGCGATCCACTTTTGGAGTGCAGGCAGTCGAGCCGGATATCCAGGCGCAATTAATCAGCTTTGTGCAGGAAGGGACCTACGCCTATTGGGACTGGGTGGCGGCAGGGGCCAAACTGGTGATTGCAGATCGCATACTCAAACTGGCTGAAGATCGAACGGATCGGATACGCAGTCAGGTTGAGAATGGTTTCCTGGATCCGCCCGAGTTAACTGATAACCTCCGACTGGTCGCCGAACGTTCCGGCAGACGGGCTTTCGCAGAGCGGAAGCTGCAACAGACAGCAGTGAAACTTTCCCTGTATCTTCGTGATGCCAACGGAGCCCCGATGATTCCGGGTCCCGAGCTGCTTCCACCATTTCCCGAACTGGATGCCGTCGATGCAGAACGGGTTGCCTATGATGCACAACTGGCATTGGAGCAGCGACCTGAAATTGAAGCGATCAATCTACTGCAGCGTCAATTGGACATCGACCATTCCGAAGCACAAAACGACACTCTCCCCTCGGTTGATTTGATCATGGCCGCCTCCCAGGATGTGGGTTACCCCACCAGTCCGAAAAATGATAAAGGGCCCTTTGAGCTGGATGCATTACTCCTGGTGGAAGTGCCCATCGAACGCCGCAAGGCGCGCGGAAAAATGCAGTCCGTCAGCGGAAAAATCTCACAGCTCAGCGCCAAACGAAAACTGACGGAAGAAAAAATTGTCGCCGAAGTCGAATTCGCTTACGCAGGTCTGATCGGTGCTTATAAACAGGCCCAGCAGGCCGAACAGGCGGTCGACTATGCCGAAGACCTGGCGCGGCGGGAACGACGAAACTTCGAAGAAGGTCTGTCAGATCTGTTAAAAGTGACCTTGCGCGAACAGTATGCCGTGGAATCGGCTGAAAAAGCAGTGGATGCCAAACTGCTCTATTTCCAGGAACAAGCCGACTATCGAGCCGCACTGGCCGAAGACCGCGTTCCCGAACCGATTCCCGAGTAAACCCGCGCCGCCGGGAGAGAGCTCTCGAATACAAGTTCCAGTCCTGTTCGGCACTGCATTCTCACCCCTTTCATTCCGCTTCCAGTTCTTTTTCCGGCGGCCCATACAGTCGTTCGCCACTGGCAGAGAAACGTCCTCCATGCACGGGGCAATCCCAGGTCTGCTCTGCCTGATTCCATTGAACCACTCCCCCCATGTGCGTGCAGATCGGGCTATGGGAATGCACACAACCGCTATGGTCACGGCAGACCGCTGCAAATTTTCCATCCACTTTACCCACGGCTCCCTCTCCAGGCTGCAACGTATCCGCATTGATTTTCTGAGCCGGTAAAACGCGCTCGGCCAGATTGCCGGCCGTTGTAGTACCTTCGGAGATCACCTTTCCAGCTGAAGTGATATTTAACCGACCAGGAGACAATTCTTCCGTCAGGCTGTTTGATTTTCCGGTAATCAGATCAGCCAGCATCGATCCCGCAGAGGTCCCCAGGGTCAAACCAGTTCCACTGAAACCGGTCCCGATCCAGACATTTTCCTTGCTACCCACTTTTCCAATAAAAGGCAGACCATCAGTTGGCTCAAAAAACTCAGCACTCCAGCGCGATATTATGGACTCCACCTGGAATCGTTCGCGCGTCCACTCTTCCAGTTGCTTTAACGAAGCCGTGGTATCGCCGGCACCAGTCCGGTGATCACAGCCTCCGACGAGAATGAGATCTGCATCATCTGTCGCGCGTCGGATATAAAAGTAAGGATCTGAATCGTCCCAGAACAATGCATCTTCCAGAGGATCCCGAACCTTGACAGCAAGAACATAAGATTGATAAGCGGGTGTTTCCAGGTAGAGTTGCTGAAAGTCAGTAAAATTACAATGAACAGCACAGACGACCTGATTAAAATGAATCTCATGGTCGGCAGCCGTCTTCAGTGATCGGGGCGCTGGCTCTACGGGACCACTGACCTGCGTCTGTTCAAAAATCTGTCCCCCTTTTTGAACAACCAGTTCTGCTAAAGTCTTGAGGTAACCCATACAGTCAATGCGCGCCATTCCCTGAACGGCGTAGCCACCCACTGCCCGGGGAACAGGAATCTGGTCGGTCCAGTTCACAGAAAGCCCGATCTTCTTCGCGGCTTCATATTCTGCTTTGACATCATCCAGGGCCTCTTCATGTTCGGTATAATAATATCCCTCGACGGATCGAAACTCACTGTTCTCGCCACATCGATTTTGAATCGTACGGATCGCCTCCAGTCTCATCAGGGTATAGGCGCGTGCCTTCCCTTCTCCGAGTTGATTCAATAACGCTTGCGGCCCCATCTCAGGATGAGCATCCAGGTGGCCGCTGCTGCCACCAGTCGTCCCGGCTCCGATGACGGAGGCTTCGCACACGGTGACCTGCCTTCCGCGTTCCAGTAATTCCAAAGCGACACTCAGGCCTGTAATCCCGGCTCCTATGATCAACACATCCGTTTGATGATTTCCCTCCAGCACCGGATACCGGGCATCCAGAGGCTGATCTTGCAGCCAGAAAGAATGATGGATCGCTGACTCTGTTTTCCCTTCAGACTTCGACTTATTCATGTGATTCTCCAGCAAAGCGGACTTCTTATAAGATGCGCGCAGTCGTCGCACGTTAAGAATGCAGCAACTCCCTGCAGAGCAAACAGGAGCCTGCTTTCATGTCGCATTTCTCATGCCACACTGCTTATGGAAAGGACAGGAATCGAATCATTCCGCGGAAAGCAACTCCCCGTTTCCGGTGTGCCTTCAACACAAATCCTGTGCGAAATCAGATAAGCAAATTACCTGTTTGGGATATTGATCAAAATAAGGCTGAAGCTTAAGGCGACCGTACTGACTTCCACTGGTTAAGTACGACATCCTGACAGACCCGCAGCTACAGTCTTGAACCGCCTCTGGACCAGGAAATTTTCAGATCGGGCTGTCTGATCAGCGATCACGGTGAACTGTCACGGTGCAGAAAGGGGGCAGCATCCAACCAGCCTGTGGGCTATGATAATCGGACCAGAGAATCCTAGTGGAGTGTCATTTTTTAATTTTGGGTTGATAGATATCACGAGAGTGCGACAACGGAGCACGTTAACA
>NZ_CAXAVM010000308.1:0-4734 GCF_963972345.1 uncultured Gimesia sp.
ACTGACATGGATCAATTTCTGAGCAAATCGAAGTGACGTGAAACCGATTAACGGTCGTTTGAGCGATTGTACGCGAAACAACGACTAACGTTGACTAAATCCGTACTCCTGCTCCACCGAAACGCAGATTACGATTCCCAGTTCTTTAGTCTAATTTCCACGCTTCTGTCTCGCGGGCTTTAAGAAATAGTCAAAGCCAAATCATCTTGCCGAAATTCGCAGTACACCGCACTCCATTCGATGTAGAAGAATTTCTAACTCTCTTGTCTGGGATCACGATCATGGAAGACCTTACAGCCTGACGAAAACTCCGCAACCATTAATCTCAGAAACATCTTGGCTCGGACAATAAGGCGAGAGCACCAACTGGCAGTGAGCTGCGTTTGGAGATTTCTGAAACTGCGACCACCAGTACTGGTGTCAGAGCAACTTTAAAGAAATAATACCTTGGCCAACTTCATTCTCTTTGCAGCTGGTTCATCTCAACCATGTTACTCTGAGCCGCCTGTCAGTTGGTGGTGATCATATTCAATTACTCTTGTAATTCTATATCCCCTGGCCTCCAGGTTTTATCGAACCAAGGCTTCAGTGGACCATACAGCCGCAGAATCATGAACCAGCTCTTGCTGGGAATCGTCTGTACCCAGTTGCGATCCTTACCTTCAGGCGGCGTGGGAGTGGTCATCTGATACTTCTCACGGGTCTGTGCCTGAACTGTGCTGCAGACGAAGAGCCCTGCATAACCACACACTCAGATACCCACTGTCTGGTTGCTTGATGATGCATATTTCTGGTTTGAATTCTCCGGCGATGCGAAATCGAAATAAAGTCTGTCTTCCGAAATTATTCTATTCCCGCCCCGCCTCCATTTTCTTCAAACCCTCTTCGAGCTTCTGTTTTTCTTCAGCTGAAAGTTGAGGACGGTCAATCGTGATCATCAGTTTGTTGAACTGGGCTGTCAGCGGGAACGGTGGCGTGTAGTCCGCATCGTTCACACCGGTAATCGTATCGGAGCCGATGTCGAAGCTTTCGTCCCACTGCAGAATGATGGGAATCGTTTTCTCCATCTTCTGCGTGACGACTACTTTGCCATCCACCTTGAGCGTACCAGTTCCACTTTTACCGATGCCAGAGAAGTTGTTAAAGGCCATCGTTCCCAAGCCGATACCGTCATATTTGAAGTCGAATTCCAGAATATGCCGTCCGGGCGACAGTACTGCGGGTGCTTCCCATTTAGGTCGTTCCATATCTAACAGATTCCAGAGGAATACCGGCTTACCTTCCAGGAGATAGAAGCCCCAGCCAGCGAAACGGCCGCCGGATGTCACAATCATTCCTTCGGCACCGCCTTCAGGAACCGTGATGTCCGCGGTGATAGTGTAGGATGTATCGAGCAGATACGGTGCATCCCCCTGCGGCAGCCCGGTCATGGGACGTGTATAAACCAACTCTTTGCGTCCTGCTGTGAGGCTCGGACGTGCTGCAGCAACCCGGGCTCCCACCGAGGCGTTCAGTGGTAGGACCTGGTACTTTTCGGCCTCATCCAGAAACATGGCTCGCATTTCTTTGACTTTATCGGGATGTTCCGCGGCGATGTCATTGGTCTGGTTCCAGTCGGTATTCAGATTGTATAGTTGGAACACTTGGTTATTCAGCGGGTCCGGGTTCGCTGCGGAAAATGCCTGCCAGGGGGCACGATTCACTTTTGTACTCATGAACCAGCCATCGTGATACATTGCCCACTGGCCCATCATCTCAAAGTACTGCGTTTTATGACGGGACGGCGCCTTGGCGTTCTTTTTGTCAAAGGTATATGCGAAGCTTGTGCCCTCGACTGGTCTCTGCTTGATACCATCGACATACTGGGGGGCAGAGATACCTGTCACTTCCAACAGCGTCGGCACATAGTCGATCACATGGACGAACTGATCGCGCAAGCCCCCCTTGTCCTTGATACGCTTAGGCCACGAGATCACCATGTTCTGGTTGATACCGCCGAGCCGTGAGGCATTCTGCTTGAACCAGTCAAAAGGTGTGTCAAAGGCCCAGGACCAGCCGGCTGACATGTGGTTGTAGGCATATTCGGTTCCCCAGGCTTCATAAAACTTCATCTGCACATCCACGGGTGGTGCGACACCATTGAAGAACGCGACCTCGCTGAACGTGCCTTCTGGTCCCCCTTCGGCGCTGGTGCCGTTATCTCCATTCTGGTAGATGACAATTGTATTCTCGAGCTTGCCCAGGTCTTCGAAAGCCTGAATCACGCGGCCCATCTCGTAGTCGTTGTAGGCCACGTAGGCGGCAAACACCTCTACCTGTCTGATGAAGAGTTTCTGCGTCTCTGGCGTCAGTTCGTCCCAGGGTTTCAGGAATTCATTCGGCCAAGGCGTCAGTACCAGATCGCCGGGGATGACTCCGAGCCGTTTCTGGTTCGCAAAAATCCGCTCTCGCAACTTTTCATAACCGTCGTCAAACAGGTGCATCTCATGAATCTTGTCTACCCACTCTTTTTTCGGATGGTGCGGTGCGTGTGAGCAGCCGGGAACATAATGCATAAAGACCGGCTGGCTGGGGTCGGTCTGGTGGATCCGTGTCATCCAGTCGATCGCATCGTCGGCCATCGCTGTGATCAGGTTCCACTTGCTCTCTTTTCCGGTGACAGGCCAGATCTCCGCCTTCGGGTCGGTGCGATCCATCTTCAAGGTCCCTTCGTGCCCCGTCCACGGATAAATCTGCGTCGTATTCCGGAACAGGTTCGGCCCCCACTGGTTGGCGTCCCCCCCCACGAATCCGTAGAAGTAGTCGAAGCCCATTCCGGTTGGCCACTGAGAAAATGGTCCGACCTGACTCGCTTCATACGTTGGTGTGTTGTGGTCCTTGCCGAACCATGATGTCGCGTAGCCGTTATCGCGCAGAATGCGGCCGATGGTGGCATTGTTCTCACCAATGACGCTGTTATAGCCGGGGAAGCCCGTGGCCTGTTCGGCAATCACCCCGAAGCCAACCGAATGATGGTTGCGTCCGGTAATCATGGCGGCGCGTGTTGGCGAACAGAGCGAAGTTGAGAAGACCCGGTTGTAGCGGAGCCCCGCGTTGGCGATGCGATCCATGGTGGGCGTCGGTATCACACCACCGAACGTACTTGGCACGCCGAATCCCGCGTCATCGGTCATAATGAGCAGAATATTGGGTGATTCTTTCGGCGGCACGATGCGCGGTGCCCACCACTCTTTCGACTGCAGTGCGTTGTCCTTGATCACGCCTCCAAATTTGGGGGCAGGTGCGGGAAGCTGCTTGCCGTCGATCGTAGTAGTTGAACTGGGGGATCCGAGAACTCCCGTTGTCTGGGGAGTAAATGTGGTGGCTGATTCAGATGGGGATGACTGTATTTTGGCTGTGTCGGATTGATCAATTTGATCCGTCACCTGGGCAGAGGCGGTCTGGGAGAACTCCCCGGAACAACCTGCAAACAGCCCTGGCATCCCCAAAGTAAGGCAGAGTAATAAGATGAACGACTTCATCTCTGTAAGCGGTTTTCTCATCTCAAATCTCCCCAGGCCCGTTATTCATTGTTGTAAATCTTTCATAAGCAGTGTAGAAGAAGACATGAATCGCGAACGTGACACATATGCACTTCTTCTTGTTTCCGACCTGCTGACGTCAAATGCCTGAAAGAGTGGAACAGAATTGTCAGGCCTCATTCTATCCTGAGTATAGAAAATGGCAATTACATCTTGGTGTATTTTAGATGAATTTCATTTCGCGCGATGATACTCGTAATAGCGATGCAGATTTCCATAGTGGAGAGACATTGAATGCGCTGCAAGGCGATGACAGGGGAGATAAATACACACCTGTCGTCTGAGCATTAAAACCGCAGGTTTGCCCGCAGGCCGGGCATGACTGACGTATCGTCGTTGGCGTTGGCATCTTCCAGGACCTGCAGATCGGCAGTCACATGGAACCAGGGAGTCCACGCCATGTTGTAGTAAAGTTCCACTCCCTGTGTATTACGGATCGGCACGACCCCGCTGAGCAATGATTTGAAATCGCTGCTCAGTTCATTGTAAAAATATCCGATTCCCAGTGAGTCCTGTTCGCGGCAGGCAAATAAACCATTGGCCTGCAGCGCGACGTTACCGCTCCAGCGATATGGATTCGGATCGCCATCGGCGATCATCCACTGGCTCATCAGTCGCACGTTCCGCTGATCATTGCAGCAGTCAGACCACAGTACCTGGTCCAGAATGTAGCTGATGGTCCAGGAACCGGTCTGCTGACCGGGGGCGACAATTCCCTGCCCGGGAATCACGGTCCAACTGGTCGGATCGACCGACGTATAAGTTCGACTGCTCCAGTTGCCCAGCAGGGCATGCGAGCCGGGACGACCGCGCCATTCAGTGAAGATCCGTCCGTAGCCCAATACCACGGCCCCCTGGTCAAACAGGTCATCCAGGCCAGCAGTGGTGGATGAATTCGTCGTGTCGTAAACCAGCAATGCACTCTGAATCTGGCCTTCGTGCAGCCCCATTGCACCGGCTCCATTAATCGACAGATTCGTGGTGCGAATGATGGGCGTCGGTGCAATCAGCGAAAGATTCATAAAGCCGTTGATGCCTCGTCCCGTATTGGGATAGATCATATTCCACAAATCCAGCAGATTGTATTTTCCTGCAGTCAGTGCGAAGTTCTCACTCAAAGCCTGCATGAACATCAGCCCGGTGATCGCCGTAT
>NZ_CAXAVM010000309.1:0-4705 GCF_963972345.1 uncultured Gimesia sp.
TGTTCGTGCAGTTTGTCGAGTGTGCAATCCTGAACCTGAATCCGCCTCCAGATCGCTGGTTCAATTCCGAGCAACGTGATCTTGAACTGGTAGAGAATATCCGAGTTTGCCTTCGGCCTGGACTCCGCCTCCAGATTCTCCAGTTGTTCAGCCTTCGCCATGATTCCCTCCTCAAGCTGATCCATCAAGTGCCTGGCAACCAGTAGCAATGCCACCTGTTTCTGCGCCCCACCATCCAGAAGGTCCTCCGCCAGGGACAGCATCATGCTGGCGATTTCCGCCACAGTGAGAGGCTTTTCCTTCATCAGCTTGTTCTTCACGCGTTTCGACAGGCCGGGAATCAGCAGCAGAACATCTCGCTGCCCCGGTTCCAGACAGAAGTTTTCGAGCGGCTTTGTTTTGATGCGAAGTTGTTCGGCAGCCACAAGTGTCGCCCCTGCAAAATTAGCGATCTGCACTGCCTGATCGGAAATCATCCTTATCTTGTGTGCATCCTCTATTTTCAAAATCGACGAAGGCTCTTCATTAATATACGTGTCGAGCAACTGCTGAATCTTCTTGAATATAATGTCGAGTTTCTTTTGCTGCTTCCTGTCTTTGCAGTTGTTGAACTCGGCAGCAAAGTAGCTGCCGAAGTCGTACAGGTCGTCGAGAGTCATCATTACCGGTTTGCCGGTCGGTGTTTCCCGAATGATCTGCTCGTAATCCTGGTCGAGGCACAGCAGGTCGTCGAGGATCAACTTCCGCTCGGCAGCGGTCAGTTTGAGTGGGATTTTCTCGCCGGGTTGAATCTGTTTTTGGGTGGACATAATAGATTCCTTGTGGTTGTCGAAGTTCGATTCTACCAATTTCAAGCAGTTACCGCCAGATTCCAAGAGAGGTTGCTACCTGTTTTGTTTTCGTTCTTTCACGGTCCGGACAGGGATCATTTTCACCTGATCCCATTGACCAGATAACGCATTAAAGGCAATCCACTGGCTGATCAGGGCTATGTCATATTGCCGGGTAGAGCTAAACTTTTGAGCTTGAACCAGCCAACTGTAAACCCGATGAAACCGGATTGCCGTCGGGTGATCAGACTGTATTTGGAATGGCAGACCGAGAGAAGCGTTTCAGAGGATAGTGATATTAAATTCCGATTTGATCAGCTCAGTGTATTTCTGGTATTCCGGTTTTGTCAGAAAAGTAGCCTTACACTACAGTCAACTTGCGTTTTGAGTTAGCCATCGGTCAGTTCCTTTAAGAGCTTGCAGTCAGTTTTGTATTGCGCCAGATCACGTTCAAATGATGCCTGAGTTTTGGTGCAGACGAGCGTGAAAGGTCGTCCTCGACGCTCGGTAACATGCGTGCAGTCGATCCGATGGCGGTCGATCTGCTGATGCAAGTGCCGACGTAATTCAGTACGTCGTGGAAAGCGATGAATTGGCGCATCTTTATCTTTGAGGAATGTGGCGAGTTCCCGGCAGTCTGCGCAGTCGCAATCAAGGTTGGCTTTTCGTTTCCAGTTCCCGGGTGGGATGGGTTTCTTGGCTGCGCGCTGTTTGACTTGGTCGATACAATACTGACGCAGCTTGAACAGGGCCGTTTCCTGCAGCTTGCCGGAAGCCGCAAAATGCTGATCGTCCGTTAGCTTGTTGACGGCAGGAATGAGAACATTATGTAATTCGTAGTGTTGTGGCCTGGAGGCGATTTGTGACAACAGGGACTTGAGATCGCTTTGTGTGCCGACTGAACACATCCCGCGCAACAGCGGCTCAACGATGCCCTGAAACGCCTTTGATCGATTCGATGCGAAATTATCCCTCATCGGATTTGGTCTGTTTTTCTCCCACCGTGATATCATCAGCATCACTTCTTTCAATACCGATTTGCAGACTCGTTTTCGACTGGAGGAGACGCCGTCACCCAGACTGGCTAGCGAACTGAAAGTAGTGACCAGGTAGCGCAAACTGGCGTCATAGTCGTCTGGTTTTTGGGATTGAAAGAAGGACAGCAGTGATTTTTCGATTGTCCCCCACTTCGCGAGTTCAGCTAAAGACAGCAACGATTCACCATCAAGCGTAGGATATTCCAGGGGTAGTACCTGATCAAAGAACTTCTGTGCCAGGTTGGCATCGCCAATTACCAGCAGCGACCGGATCATGTTTGTGCCTGGTGAATTCGCTTTACGACGTCGTCCATGAGTCGGATACACCCAGTGATCAATGATGCGTCGGGCGAATGTTTTGCAATCTTCGCACTTTTCAGGACTTTCCGTAGCCGTTACCAGTTCACTCAGGGCGGGTACCGAGTTCTCTGTGCCTTGCGATGCCAGAACCTGAAAATGACGCCCTTCCGGCCAGAGCACGATCACCGCTTGATGATACCAGCGTTCCATCGACATCCCTGCATTGCCGGTTGCCTCGTGAACCTGTTGACGATACGATCGGCCATCGGCATTCAAATCACTGACAATATCGGCCTCATCAACAAACAACCTGTAAAATGGTTGCCGCTTGCCATCCAGCGTATGCCAGTGCTGAAGTGAAATCGATTCGTCTAAGATATCTTCGAATTCCGCTTGCTCATTGATGTTGCTGACATCTTCGTAATCATGGCCCCACTGCCCACCGTAGGGACTGTAATCAATCGTATTGTAGTCGGGGTAACCCGCCTGCCAGTGCGTCAGCAGTGCGACAAAGGCGCGGCAATTCGCACGGGCCGCTACTTCGGCCAGAACGTCGGTGCGTGCCCGGTCGGCTCCCTTAAATTGCAATGGCACTGATGTGGCGGCTGAGTTCGGCAACCGCCCCGGCATGCGCCGTCGTTTTTGAAAGCGCCGCGGAACATCGTTCCGTGCTTCGTCGTCGGGATCATCCTGTTCGTCAAGTCCTTCCTCGTCATCCTCCCAGTCATCGTAATCTTCAGTCGTATCAGATGAGTCATCCGGGGTCAGGCCAGCCTCGGTGTATTGGTGCAACAGCGGCAAAACAATCATGTCTCGCAGGTCGTTTTCCTCGAAGATCGTCTCGACGGCTGTCGTTGCCGACTCGACTGCGTCACTGAATTCGGGGGCGACTGGTTGTTTCCTGCGACCGCCGGTGGTGAGATTATAAACCAGACAAATGCGATAGCCGTCGGTAACTGGACGAATTTCGTGTTCGCAGTCGGCATAGAAAGCCGCGTATTGCAGATCGTAATTCGACGTTTTTCCATCGAAGTCCACAATCTGCGATTGCCCGGCGTGTGATATGATCAACTGGCCCCCTTTGTGTTTCGACGGCAGACAGATAACGAGGGTCGCGAACATGCGGTGCAACTTTTCGGTGTCACGATGCGGGGCAAAAAAGCTGCCTTTTTCATAAATCAGCAGTTTGTAGAGGTTTGCCGTAATGTTTTGCTTGATACCGAATTCCGATTTGACCGAATTTGCGACCTCGCAGACAAGCGATTGCCACTGTGGGTTTTCCAGTCGGAACTGATCGGGCTCCAATTGCCAGACACGGCGTACGTTGGTGTCAACAATGGTCGCTTCGCCGCGTCCGTAAGGAGCCTGGCTGGCCTGCTTGATCAAGCTTCGAGCGCCGGTCTTCGAGACAGGAAAAGCGATTTCATCGATGCCGTCAATCGTCAATCCCGGCAAGACGAATGGACACTTACCACTGGCACTGAAAGAGATCGATTCCGTTAAGTTGCCGAGTGCATCAAGCAGTTGCTGTTCCGCCGCTGAGGGTGTTTTTGCCTCAAAGTCCATTGCGCCTATCTCCGCTTTGCAAATCACATGATTTAATGTCGCTATAGTAATCCATTGTTATGTCGAGTAACGATTCTCCTGGCGGTACAAACGAATCAAAGATTCTCGTGTTAGTCCGAGTTGTGCCCGATCACGAAATTTGAGAAAAGCGGATTCGCGCACAAGCGTCAGTACCGCAGCCACAGACAGCGTTACATGTTTCAACTGGCAGGCGTTCTGTACTCTGAGCCTCGTTTACGTATCGCCTTTCAATATCTAAATTTTGGCCAAAAATGTGTCATTATTAATAGGAAAGATATTAACTATTGAGCACGAGAATAACACATTTAATGTCGAAAACAAAAGAGATTGCAGTAGATGAAAAGGTCTGTGATGACTTTTTTATCTGGTTCAGAAAAACGCATATTCTAGAGCGAGTCATTTTTAACCATAGCGTCTCTCAATCTATTATACTCGGTCCAAATGCCCCTGGAGACGCTACAGTAAAACTGGACACAGTCTAAGACCCGATTCCGTCTTTAATTAAAAGTCACATTTAATGAAAGGAGCACAATGCTATCGAGACAAGAAATCATGTTAATCAGAGCTGCCCTGCAGTTCTGGTGCGAAGAAATGGATCTCGAAGATGCAAAACTGTTCGAGATCTACGCGGGCGGCCCGCAGTTAGAGCCGACAGGGGGACAGGCAGACATCCAGCGGCTGCGTCAGCAGTTATTGACAGCACGGCTACGCTATGCTGTGTGCAACCCTGAGGCGACAATGGTGAAGAATCCCCGCCTGTTTGAAAACCCAGAAGCCGCCAACCAGTCGATGTCTGACGACTCTGACCGGCTGGGAGTCGTCCTGGTTGCTGAACCTGCGATGTAAGTTCCCTCAAACCCCTTTCATCAGTTCTGCCAGGCTGATTTCCAGGGTATCGGCGATCCGCTCGATATTCTGTAAGGAAAGATTTCGTTCCCCCCGTTCGATCCC
>NZ_CAXAVM010000310.1:0-4627 GCF_963972345.1 uncultured Gimesia sp.
AATCACCGCGATAGTGACATACGAATACTAAAAAGTTGTGGGTAATTGAAAGTTTCGTGAGACGGTTACATTATTTCAATCGACTAGACATTCCAAAACAAGACGGTCCAATTCTATCCATGCATCTTCTAACTGCTGTGCTATTTTATCACTTTTTTCCGGGTAGCTCTCATATGAATTTCGAACAATCATTGGAGCAGAATAAAGATAAATCATTAACTCTCTATCAATGACAGAACTTCCCTGAAGAGATTTAGCGAGTTCAATCAAAGCCATTCGCAACTGTTGGTACTCTTCATCATCAAAATTCAGATGTGTTCGGACTTTATCTACAAAAGAATTTGAGAGAATACGCTCTTTGAGTTCAATTAACATATAACAATCTTATTTTGGTAAAAAGAAACGAATTGCATCTGCTGGAATATCTCCATAAATCAATATTTCTTCATGGAATGCTGCTGCATACCTTGTAAACGGAGTTTTTAGATGTTCAGCTGCTTTAGCTAATGTAGAAACATCAAGAATATTTTCAGGTGATATTTTAGATAAATCAATTTCGATAATTGAGTTTGCTGGTCTTCTTCCACCACGAGTCGCAAAATAGTTTGCGGACTCTTCACGAAAAGTCGCGGATGTCCAAGGGTCTCTGCTATGAGTAGTTCCTCCTACATGTTGGGTAGGTGTTGTCCTATGTGCAGGAAGTGGTTTTGTGATTCCTTTACCAGCACGAATCGCGTCTGCTTGCTCTGAAGTTACTGCCCTTAAACAGGTCCTACCATTATGTACCAGCACACCAGAGTCAGCAACGAAGTAGGTGTGTTTGACCTGAACTTCGAGGTTGTATACCGGTTCCGGGGGGCCGCGAGCGGTGATGTTAGTGATACGGGCGATGCCGTTCAGGGTTTGCAGTCTCTCGCCGACAGTCAGGCTGTCGGCCCGGACGAAGGCTTCCCGATCAACACTCCAGATGGGGTGATTGGGTGTCGTGCCGATCGGTTTTAATTCATCCTCAACCGAGATATCCAGTGTCTGAGCGGCTTCGTGCTGGAACGTGCCGGTGACGATCTGGAAACCAGGGCCAGGGTTCGCGGCTATGGGGGGGCAATTCGCGATCGCAAGAACCTGCGCATTTCCGTCGATGCCACATTCGGGGACGGAAATATAAATGGTCTCTCCCACAGCAGCATGATGCAGACTTAACCAGAGATCCGGACGCAGGAGTTGTACGCGGGCCTTTGTGCCGTCCAGTTTTGGAGACATTAAGGGGTCAGGACTCTTATTAATTGAGTCCTGACCCCTTTTTTATTAGGAAGCCTGATCTTCACGCTCGATTTCAAAATGTCGCACCGCTGTATCATTCAGGGCACGCGTCGCAATCGCCACTGTCAGTCCTGCCACCAGCATGCCGACCAGTCCGATCCCGATGCTCACGACTCTCCCGATCACCGTCTCGGGAGTGATATCACCATAGCCAATCGTCAATCCGGTGATGCAGGTAAAGTAGAGCGCATCGCCGAATTCAATGTTCTCATACTTCCAGATCAGGATCGCTCCCAGCAGGAGAATCAGCAGCAACGCGAAAAAGATCTCCTGAATGTAAGATGCATATCGCCTGAACGCAGAGAGAAATTCGAGGAACAGAGGCAGACGCTTTTCGATCATGTGTCTTAGCATGGGGCACTTTTCATTTTGCAAGTATGAGAAAGAGAATCACAGACAGGCAAAAGTCTGACTGACGCTGATGGGAATTCGATCCGGATGACGTGTTGTAGAGATAAGATATGTTCCTGCCCCCTCTCCAGCAAGCTTACCCAAACAACTCAAGTTCAGAACAAGGTCGTTGAGTTCTCAGCGTCAATCAGTGCTGCGACCTGCCTTCACGTATTGCTTCAACAGCGCGTGCATCTGTTTGACTTTCTCGGGATGTTTGTCTGCAACATCGGTCGACTCGGCAATGTCCTGATCCAGGTCGTACAGTTGAAACGTCACCGGAACACGCTCGTTTAGAACTTCTTCAATGGTTTTCGGTCCCTTGATCATCAGCTTGTCAGATCCCTGGCGAACGGCGAAGGTGCCGTTGTGGTGATTGTGGATGATCGCTTTGTGAAAGGAAACGGGCCGTGCTGCGCCTGTGAGCGCCGGATAGAAACTGACGCCATCTTCAGCAGTGTTGCTGTCTAACTTGACGTTCAATATCTCCGCCAGCGTGGGCAGGACATCGTTGAAGACAATCGTTGTCGAACACCGTTCACCCGGCTTGATTTTATCAGGCCAGCGGACAAGAAACGGCACGCGGTGACCGCCCTCTTCGAGGCCTCCCTTCCAGCCACGGCAGTCGCCGGTACTGTCGTGTCCGTAAATTTGCGTATCACCCCGTACCCAGCGCTGCGGATAGCCGCGCGTCCGATCCACGGGGCCGTTATCGCTGGTGAAGAATAACAGCGTGTTGTCTGCGATGTCCAGTTCGTCGAGTTTACTGAGCAGTCTGCCGACGTGGTGATCGAGTTCAACGATGAAATCTCCGTACGTACCTGCCTTGCTCTTGCCGACGAATTCCTGGTTGGGAACAATCGGATTGTGGGGCGTCGTCATCGCATAATACAGGAAGAACGGCTGATCGGGTTTCGTACGAACCGCGGTCTCAACAAACTCGCACGCCTTGTGCGAAAGCGTCGGCACCAGGCGATCCATCGTATACCCCTCAGCAATGATGTTATCATCCCGGCCAAACCATTCGCCGTGTATTTTCTTCGCCTGCTTCGTCGTAAGCGTGGGAATCACGGTGACCCGATTGTTCTCGATGAACGCTGCCGGGTTCATCTCCGCGGAACCGGCGGTGCCGAACGAGTAGGCGAAGCCATAATCTTTCGGTCCCTTTAATGCGGGGAAAGCGAAGTCAATGTTTTTGAAGTTCTGGTAATTGGGATCGACGCGAATCTGTTCCCGCTCGCTTTCGTCATGCAGTTTCCAGTCGAGCCCCTGATGCCACTTGCCCACCAGTCCGGTCTGATAACCGGCGTCCTGCATCAGATTCGCAACCGTCTTGCGTCCCGGTTCAATCAGTGTGCCGGCGAAGTTAGCGAGGTTGCCCCCCGATCCCAGCCGGGTCCGCCACATGTAGCGACCGGTGAGCAGACCATAGCGGGAAGGCACACAATACGAGCCCGCGGCATGCGCGTCGGTAAACACCAGACTCTGCCGCGCCAGTTTGTCCAGATGGGGAGTCGGTATGCGGCTCTGTCTGTTGAGCGCCGTCACATCCCCCAGCCCCATGTCATCGGCGAGAATGATTACGACGTTGGGCCGAGGTGACTGATCCGCCACAGCTGGTGCGGGCGATGCAGAGAATAACAACAGTGTGAAATTAAAGGCCAGGATAACAAAGGGACTTCGCATCATGTTTTCCTCAGAAGCGACTCTTTGCAGGGAATGAATTGATATCGTGATGTTCTTTTAAGCTACCGGAAACGGAAGGAAATATACAGTTCAAGCAGTCTGTCTGCAAAAATCCAGGAGAATCGATTCTGATCTGTCGAGATCGGCGATCCTATGGTTTACCAGACAGGATTTCGCTCGCTTGGATCTGGCAGCTTTTTTGTGTTCTCTATCATTCGCCCTGTTTGCAATGGCTTCATTGCAGCAATACAATTCAAAGTACGTGCGGCGGGGTTGCGTTCCGGAAGCCGCACTCGACCTTTCCTCTCTTTCACAACAAGGACCAACACTATGGCCGCCACCAATGGAATGCTCGACCCGGAAGACACCGTCATGCTGCTGATTGATCATCAGAGTGGACTGTTCAATACGGTCAGGGATATCCCCATTCCCGATTTGCGGAATTATGTGATTGCTCTGGCGAAGACTGCTTCGCTGCTGAAGATCCCGGTCATCACAACCGCCTCCGTGCCAGACGGCCCCAATGGGCCCCTGATCCCGGAAATCGACAAGTACGCTCCCCATGCGCAATATGTTCCGAGAACGGGGCAGATCAACGCGTGGGACAATCCTCCGTTTGTGGAAGCGATCGAACAGACCGGACGAAAGACACTGATCATTGCGGGCACATTGACGAGTGTCTGCATGGCGTTTCCTGCCGTCAGCGCAGTTCAGGCAGGCTACAAGGCGTATTGTGTCGTCGATGCTTCCGGCAATTGGAGCAAAATGGCAACCGATATCACCATCGCCCGCGTCGCCCAGGCGGGAGCAATTCCGACAGATACGTTCGCCATCGTCGGCGAACTGATGCGAACCTGGAACCGGGCGGAAGGCTCACAGTTTGCCGAAATTCTTTCAGACCATATTTGTCCGGAATACAAATGCCTGATCGAAAGCTTCACAAAAGCGCAGGCGGTGGTCAACGCTGGCCCTGAGACGAAGATGGACAAGTTCCAATAGGCGAGATTTACAGGTGAGGCGAGAACTAAGGGGTCTGGTCTCGTTGTTTCAGGATCTGACCTCTGTTGCTTTTACTGGAGTCCGCTTCATCCTGTTGGGACTCAGCCGCAATTGGATCTACTGTAGGATCAATGGTTTTATCCGCATGCATTTTCTGGCCCAGTTCCTTGAGTTCTTCGACCGTTTTTGCGCGCCGGGCCTGTTCGGCTTTTTGCTGTTTTACGGCGGGGTC
>NZ_CAXAVM010000311.1:0-4561 GCF_963972345.1 uncultured Gimesia sp.
CCATCATGGATTCCGATTTATTCGGTATCGTTATAACGTTCAGCGGAGGCCAGCAAGACCACGGAGTACCGTAGAAAATTTGATCGAAGCCACAATAAGTAATTTGCTGCCGGTTCGTATCTCCGGTATATGCAGTCGCCATTACGCGATTCTTCCACGACGACAAATGTCGCGCCCCGTTAATTGGCGGTGCATTAAATACAGTTTCAGTCACGTTTAAATTTGTGCTGTAAGTTGTTGTAATTTCAATGGTTCCACTTGAGTTGGCGTAAACAATCGGATCACCGTCTGAATCAATAACCAGATAGCGAACAGAACCTCCATCGGCGCTGATAAATAGCACAATGCCATCGACCCCCGCTTGAGAGGATGCGGTAACACCGATCTCCAGAACTTTACCGGACGAGACGCCAGAGGCAGACGACACGGCACTGCATTCTCCAACATCGACAATTCCATTGTTAATATAGGCATATGAAACAGTTACTCCAGTTGCCAGCGTTAACGTTCCGGTTCCTGTAACCAGCACATTAGCCGCTGCCGCTGGCTTCGTAATCCCTACTGCATAGACCGCTAAACTCGTAACAACTTGAACAAACTCGGTTCCATTGACCCTGAATAACCGATCATTCACGTTTTCTGAGGACCATCGCGCATCAGCCTGTGAAGCCCGAATCGCAGTATTGGTCGCTCCAGAAGCAACGTATGTGGCTACATTCGCTCCACTTGAGGCATTGATGTCAAAAACAGCCAAGCCTCCTGCATTCCTGTCGTAAAACGCTCCTGACAAAACCGGATTATTTGTCGAAAGCGCATCATTAAAGTTCGCTGGAGAGCGCAACGATATGGCATTGCCATTCGGGGCAACGACCACATTAATTGAATCAGGCCACGACTCTGGACCAATAGATTCAATACTATGAAAGGAATCAAATCCTCTCCACGAATCAATAACGACTGGTGCTGCTCTATTGCGTGGTCCCATACCATTTTCGCCTTGAAACTCCAAACGGGGCTGTTGTTGGACGTTGCTGCAGCTGCCTTTGCTGAAGCACATTGCTCGCACCGTAAATCGTGTCAATAGCCCTTCTCATATAAGTCTGAGCGCGGGTATCGTCTATAGCATCAAACAATTCAGAGCGAGCCTTATTCACGACAGGCCAATGAAAGGGATCGGGTAGATCGCATTCCACGTTATCTTCCAACGACAGAGGCTTGGGCTTATAAATATAATCGGCCCGAATAATGTCCCCAGACGCCAGAAAAGGCGCAAAGCGGACCTGATCGAAATTTTCACTTGCAACCAAAACAGGATGAGCACTTGCCGCCGTTGTCGCTTGATCGAGTTGCACGAAGTAGTTTTCAGAAGAATCCATCCATTCTACCTGGTGAAACTTTGTGTCCGTCGAAAGCTGCACTCCAAGCCATTTCAATTGATAAAGTGTCCCTGTTGAGATATTGGCCCCAAGATCATAAGTCCTGGTATCGCCAGTCATCGTCATCTGATCGTTGCTCACCTTCAGAATATTCTCATCCATGACCAGAATACGATTCGCACACCATTCCTGTGCTTCGTCGAGAGCCGATATGATGGTCGTTGGGCTCGCAACCTGAGTGTCAGATTGCACCGCCCTAATCATAGCTTCTAAATTCACGATGCTTTTGTTTCCTCAGGGTTTTTCCGAGGACGCCCACGCTTTGCTTTTGGCTCAGACTCTGGCTCCTCCACCACCAGTTCAGGCGGAGCTTCCTGTTGTCGAGTCAAACGATCTGCAATATCAGTTAACTTATTAATTGCAGACGCAGTTTGGGCGGCCTGAGACGTTTTTTCCGACTGAGATGCAAATACCTCATCATCAGGCGTATATTTCCGCATCCATTCATAAACCATATGATCCGGTTTAATTTTATAACCTGCTGTTCCAGCTTTAGCCTTTTCACGATTCACCTTAAAAGCTTCGATCTCGACGAGAATAAAGCGCTCACCCTCAGTGTCACATTTTTCTTTTAATGCCGCAGATACATCAGGGCCATCGAAAAACACCGCACACCCTTTTTGATTAAATTTTCTTGTTTCTATTAACTCTCTAGCGATTGATTCTCCTGGTAGATGGATCGCCATGTAGACAGAATTTCCATCGAATGACTTCGATTGATCGACTTCCCGATGCTCAACGGCGTCAATCCGAGTCACTTCCCCATAAGGAATATGGTAGGTATAGGCTCCCAAATACGGCAGCGTAATATCTCCAAATCCATTATAAATATAAGCTGTTTCACGAGCCTGTTCATGGGTCGTGCTTGCGGGGTCTGTCGCTCCATTTGGGCGATCTATGGTCTTATTTAACATCTTGCTCCTTCTTGAAGACCTTCGAAGGTGGTCCTACAAAGGCTTCGGTTTCATGGAAGATTTCACGTCGATGATCCATTACATCTTGTGCGGCCTCATCTATTCTTTGGTGTTTTGCGGCTCCATCACGCTTGGCTTTATCATCGGCTGCCTTTCGGCGCTCCCGTTCAGCCAGGGCCGGAATTCCCAACAGAGTCTTCTCATAGTTTTTTCTCAGGTAATCAATGACAAATTCCCCTAATTCTGGGATCGCTTCTCCATTGGCATCCATGCAACGATAAACCTCGTGCCAATCTGGAAGCATGTCATAGGCCCTTTTGAGAATGACATTTTCATGTTCATCAACAATTACCTGATCGGCATAGCGCCCATCATCAGACCAATGCGGGTTTTCCCGCTTCATCTTTTCAACCGTCTCACTGTGTGCCCTTTCCTTCATCTTTTGAGGAATACGCCGTTCAATAATCCAGCCGAAAAAAGGCATTGCCTGACCTGCGCCCCATCGGACTCTCAAGTCAGAATCAAACCTTTCGAGCATTTTAACGAACCCCGACGGCGGAGCTCGATGTCCGTCCGCCGTCAGGATTTCGATTGCCATTAACTGAGAAGTGCCTGTCCGGCAGCCTCATCAATAATCGCCTGTGCTGTTGCGTCGGATGTGATTGCACCCGCATCAACCGCAGCCTGTACTGTATTTTCGAGATCCAAGAAGTACGATACACCCTTGGCTGGAATGCTTGGTGCTGCACCTGAAGCTCCAACCTGAGTTTCGCTAATTTGGACTGACTCGTTCAATACAACAAACGTGTCACCAGTTGTCCCCGCTGTCGCCCCATAAAGGAACGATACGGTTCCAGCAGCGGTATTGGCGCCGCCTGTGACACCCGTATAACCAGGGTCTACTACTAAGCGATTTCCAGCATCAATAGTGGTGCCTGTCGGGTCAGATTCTCCATTGTCCCGACCACCTCCACCGGCCCAGATGACTCTGGTTGCTGAAGAAGTACCAAGTTCCACACCATTAGAGGTGGTATAGAACGCGGCCTGTTCGCTGGTGGTGTACTCAGCCAGTCGGATTGCAAATTGAGCGTTCGTTCCAGACGCATCTTCTCCGCCCCAAACGTTATTCAGAATGGGAGCTGAAACTTCTACGTCCGATTTAAACTCTTCTGTAATCCAGACTGCCTGACTTCCTCCAGCAGTCAATGTTAGATCAGCAGTCGATGATAAAACACCAGCTGCCACCGTCGTTGTTGAATGCACATACGCAGATGTCGCGCTAGGACTACGCATATTGACGTAAGCCTTTAAGTACCCGGAGACATCCGATGTGTCATTCGATAGGTAGATAAATGTCGCCATTGTTTGTCCTCCGGGCTAGTCGCCCAACAAAAGAAAGTTGAATCCGTTGTCTGCCGCTGTAGAAGCATCAGTTTCAACTTTAAAGGTAAATACCGCCGTATCCGTATCGGCAGTAAAGGATTGAGACGTACACGAGATCATATTTGAGATCGTGGTGCCTGTTCCAAACCCTTTCAGATTACCTTGCGGCCCTCTGAAATTAGTCACGGAGATGTTGTAATCACCCGCGCCAGTCCTTGAAATGCTGACACATCCCGTGTCAGAAGGTGATACTCCACTCAACTGACTCAGTGTTGGCGTTGACGAATCTCCAGTGACGGTGCCTGAGACATAGCATGTGTAAGGCAATGCACTCGTCAGAGTGTTTCTAGAAGCCATAATTGTGCCTCCTTAGTATCCGGTTGGCACGGAGAGACTATAGAGTTTACCGAGTCCCCGTGTGTCCGGCGATCCAAGGTTGCAATCCACACCCCAATATCCTTCAGCCTGTGACGTATACGCAATGCCGCTGGTCGAGGAAGGAACGAGACGCAAGATGTTTCCATCAGGCTTTTTCCATCCCCAATCTTTTGCCACATACTTTTGGATCTTCGACCAGTCGATGAAATACACCCGATCTTTGTCCAGATCAGTTTCTTCCACCCACGGCATCCCCTGGAACTCATATGAGGTGTAGCCGAGTTTGACTGATTTCGATCCTTCAGTGATGCGCTTGAGATTCCAGCCAAGAGCTTGGAACGCTGCCGTCTGAGACGGATAGGACCAGAGTTCATACTCATTCCGACTGATGGCACCCATCCTAATCTGGATGTTTGCACCAATCATGCGGGTGAGTAGTTCCAGATCCAG
>NZ_CAXAVM010000312.1:0-4503 GCF_963972345.1 uncultured Gimesia sp.
CCCATAACCCCGACAAACAGGGATATCAGACATCACTGGTCACCGCAGGTCGTCATTTTGCTCCCCGCTTTAGTACCACGCCTCCCACTGATGTTCCTGACAAAACCTATCTCGCCGATTTCCTCACCGACAAAACAATTGAGTTTATCAGGCAGAACCAGTCAGAGCCCTTTTTCGTGCAGCTGTCCCATTATGCAGTCCACATCCCCCTGGAAGCCAGGCAACAGTTGATCCGCAAATATCAGCAGAAACCCAAACCGGATTCCGGCATCAATAATCCCATTTATGCAGCCATGGTCGCGCATGTAGATGACAGTGTCGGTCGCATCGTCGCTGCGCTGGATGAACTGAAGTTGACTGATAATACCGTGGTGATTTTCACCTCAGACAATGGCGGTCTGCGACAGAGCTTCTCAGGCGGTGACATTGTTTCCACGAACGCTCCACTTCGCGATGAGAAAGGTTCACTCTATGAAGGGGGCATTCGGGTTCCTCTGATTATTAAATGGCCGGGCGTCGCCGTTGCCGGAAAAACCTGTGCTGAGCCAACAATCAGCATCGATTTCTGGCCGACCTTTGCAGAAATCGCACACGCGAACCCTCCCCAACACCAGACCATCGACGGGCTGAGCCTGGTTCCACTCCTAAAGGACCCCACCACTCATCTCAACCGGGAAGCGATCTATTTCCATTATCCTCATTACCATCATTCCACCCCGGCGGGGGCGATTCGTGCGGGAGACTGGAAGCTGATTGAATTCTTCGCCGATGGAAATCTGGAACTCTATCATCTGAAGCAGGATCTATCAGAAACCACCAATCTGGCCGCGAAGAATCCAGAAAAAGCAGCGGAATTGCAACAGAAACTGGCAGACTGGCGAACCAGCACGGGAGCAGCCCTGCCTGTGAAAAATCCGAAATACGATCCAGCGCGGGCTTCTGAATTCTGGAAACGTCGCACGAATCAACCGGTTCTCCCACGAAAAAAGACTCGGATTGAGCAGGCAAAGTGATGGTTGTGCGATCCCTCCCTTGATTCTGCTGCCACAAGTCGAGATATTCTACAGTAGGTAGCCTGAGTTCTTTAGAGTTCATCAGGCAGCACGGGATGCGTTATCTGATTCATTTTCGCAGCCTCTTTATTTCTCAATTAGATCGTTCAACCAATATGTCTGCCGTCGCCCACTCCCCCCTGTTAAAATTACATCCCGAAGACAATATCGCCATTGCCCGTAACTCGGTCGGCGAGAATCAGGAGTGTGAATTATCAGAAACGGAAAGCGTTATTACCCGGGAAGACATCGATCTGGGACATAAGGTCGCCATTAAACAGATCAACAACGGGGAAGCCATCCGTAAGTTCGGTCAGGTAATCGGCTTTGCCACCTGCGATATTCAGCCCGGTGACTGGATTCACAGCCACAATCTGGCAGCAGGCGAGTTGAGTCTGGATTATGCTTATTCAACTGATGTACCATCCCCGCCGGAACCGATCACGGGGCGCACCTTTATGGGTTACCGCCGCCCCAATGGCAAAGCGGGAACCCGAAACTATCTTGCGATTGTCAGTACGGTAAACTGTTCTGCCACCGCTTCGAAGTACATCGCACGGGAACTGGCACAAACTTCTCTGAAAGACTTCCCGAATATTGATGGAATCATTCCCCTGGTTCACAAAGGGGGGTGTGCCATGCAGTATGATGGCGAAGATCACCATCAACTGATGCGGACTCTGGGAGGTTTTGCGAAACATCCCAATATAGGCGCCTATGTCATTCTGGGCTTGGGTTGCGAAACCGGTCAGGGGGCTTTTCTTTCTGATTCAGAAGGACTGGTACAACTTCCCAACCTGAAAGAACCACCTGCCAATGCACCTCTGGTACTTAATATTCAGGATATAGGTGGCATTGCTAAAACAGTAAAGCAGGTTTCGGCCCTGTTGAAAGAGTATCTTCCCCAGGTGAACGATGTCACCCGCGTCCCGATTCCTGTCTCCGAACTGATCCTGGGCACCGAATGCGGGGGCAGTGATGGTAACAGTGGCGTCACGGCCAATCCGGCACTTGGTATCGCCAGTGATCTGCTGGTCGCACACGGGGCTACCTCGATTCTGGGTGAAACTTCTGAAATCTATGGCGGCGAACATCTTCTGACGCGACGGGCCATCACACCCGAAGTCGGCAAAAAACTCATCGAACGCATTCGCTGGTGGGAAGAATACACAGGGAAATTCGGCGTCGTGATTGATAACAATCCTTCCCCCGGTAACAAAAGAGGTGGGCTGACCACGATTTACGAAAAATCACTCGGTGCGATTGCCAAAGGGGGCAGCACTGCACTGCGGGAAGTCTACCGCTTTGCAGAACCTGTGACCGAGAAAGGCTTTGTCATCATGGATACGCCAGGCTACGACCCGGCATCTGTCACAGGCATGGTGGCCGGCGGAGCCAATGTCGTTGCTTTTACCACCGGACGAGGCAGCTGCTTTGGTTGCAAACCGGTTCCCAGTATCAAGATCTCGACGAATACTCCCATGTTCGAACGCATGGAAGATGATATGGATCTGGATGCCGGTCGAATCCTGCATGGCACGTCTGTCGAACAGGTAGGCCACGAAATCTTTGAACTGATCATCGAAGTGGCCAGTGGTAAAAAAACCAAAAGTGAGGCCCAGGGCATCGGAGATGAGGAGTTTTGCCCCTGGAGTATCGGCCCGGTCCTCTGATTTTGTCGTATTTACACAGATTCGGCTTAATGGAGTTCTTCCTGAGGCAAGTTCTCGGACTGAATTCAGACCGTCCCGATACGCATCAACCTTATCTCTATACATAAAAGCATCTTACAGAATGACATTCCAGTTCGACAATTTAATGACCTGTCCCGTGTAACAAAAATCCGTCACCTCATAAGTATACACCTGACCCCATTCATGCAGCGCCCTTACAACCGTCAGGACTATTGAAACTGGAAAATTCGGCATCTTCCGAATAATCGCTACAGTTTACCAGAAGTGCTGTCCGATATAACCAGCAACAGACTCCGCGTTTTTCCGTATTAGACCGCGCGGATTGTTATCACTGTTTCCGCTGTTTGTAAGGACGTATAGATGCGGCTTCTTCATTGGCTAGCACCGGTATTGAGCATCGTTATGATCTCGCATGCATACTCTACAGTACATGCGCAGGGTTATCCGCCCTCATACCAGGGAGCCGGGATGGTACAACCTGTATCATACGACCCCGGAACACATCCCTATGCACGAACCATGGTACCTCCTCCACCGTCTGGCTACTTTCAGCCGCCAGCCGGACCATACGGACCTCCCTCAGCACCGGGCGTTCCTATGAATGTCGGTCCCGAGGCACCGGTGAGTGCATTCCCCCGAATCTCACCCTTTGAACATCAGTTTCAGCAGCATCGTGTTGAAAAAGATGGACTCTGGAAGTTTCGATCAAGCAACCAGGGGAAGAGGCATTTCTTCAGCATGGAAGCTCTGTTCGGTCGGTATCGCCGACCGGGGAGTACCGTGCTCGGTAATAATGATTCCGTTTCTTATCTGCATATGATGGAAGACGAACTGATTCTGGCAACAGATGAAGAATACTACGATCAGTTCAACGATAATACGGGACTGAATTTCTTTGACCGTACCACTTACGATGTCGTCCCGAACATGAATGCCCCTGGTGCAAGAATTCGCTGGGGCTGGTTGAATGACGACGACAGCGGAATCGAATTGACTGGATGGTGGATCGCACAAGCCGATTCCGTCTGGTCCGCTGATATTCGCTCAACTCATAAATCAAACCCGGCGAATCAGGCAGTCTTTGACATCCTGTTGTCTCCTCCCGATTATATATTCACACCGATTCCCGGTTACACTGTTCAGGACATAGGAGCGATTCTTCAAGAGGAACTGAAAAACCTGGCTTCACTCCCCCTGGATGATGGCACGATTGACGGGGTTTCTGTCCCTTATGACATCGACTTCCGGATTAAAACCATCAGTCAGTCCTGGGGAACCAATCTGACCTGGTTGTCAACACCTTTTGTGGATAAGAAAAACCTGAAAATCCGCGGTCTGGCTGGTGCCCGATACATGCAGGTCCGGGAAGGATTCAGTTTCTACGGTCGTGACAGTGGTCTGGTTTATGCCGAAGGAACAACGGTTGCTGCCACTCAACCCGACTTGAAAGTGGTTTCACTCCCCACTGGTACTGACGAAAACCAGGATGGTATTATTGACAACACCGGTTTCTCTGAAGACGAGTCCTCCGGTAATACCAGTACGACCACAACTGTCTTTTTCCTCGGTGTGAATGATCCTGTGACTTCTTATGTAAACAATACGGTAGATACCCATCTGGCTGGACCTGAAATCGGCTTCCAGTTTGATCTGGGTGGCGATAAATTCAAAATCTGGGGTCAGACCAAATTCGGTATCATGGCGAACAGATCAAAGATCAAACTGAACGGCGATAACATTGGTATGATCACCCGCGA
>NZ_CAXAVM010000313.1:0-4416 GCF_963972345.1 uncultured Gimesia sp.
ATCTGCGATGTGTTGCCTGTCATGGAGGCCGTCGCCAGGAAGCCAGCCTGGATCTGCGAACCAAAGCTTCGATTCTGAAAGGAGGCAAGTCCGGCCCGGCTATCAAACCGGGCGACCCGTCGGGCAGCCTGTTAATCAAACGGATTCACGCAGGCGAAATGCCCCCGCCGCGTAAGCTGGTTTCAGCCAGCGTCAAACCGATGCAGGACAATGAGCGGGAACTGCTTTCGCAGTGGATTGCCCTGAAATTACCGGAAGTGGAATCACTGCGAACTGAGGAAACAGAACTGGTCACAGAAGCAGATCGAAATTTCTGGTCATTTCAACCTCCCCGGCAGCCGACGCCACCAGTAGTGAAGGGACAGGAGCGGGCCCGGAATCCGATCGATGCATTTATTTTGCAGCGACTGGAACAACACGGCCTGAGCCTGTCACCAGCTGCCAGCAAACGAACGTTAATTCGCCGCCTCTATTTCGACCTGACCGGGTTGCCTCCGCTGCCTGAGGAAATCGAACAGTTTCTCAATGATACCGATCCACGTGCTTATGAAAAGCTGGTTGATCGCCTGCTCGCTTCCCGCCGCTATGGCGAACGCTGGGCACGACACTGGCTGGATGCCGCCGGCTATGCCGATTCTGAAGGGGCACAGAATGAAGACAAACTGCGGCCCCACATGTACCGCTATCGTGATTATGTCATTCGGGCGCTGAATGAAGACAAACCGTACTCCCGTTTTTTAATGGAGCAGATCGCCGGCGATGAACTGGTCGATTACCAGTCGGGCGAGATCACACCGGAAGTTTATGATTGTTTGGTCGCAACAGGTTTCCTGCGGACCGCTCCCGACCGTACGTTTGCGGACATTACGAACTTTGTCCCGGATCGACTGGAAGTGATTGCGGACGAAATGGACATCCTGGGTTCAGCAGTCCTGGGTTTAACCATGAAATGTGCCCGCTGTCATTCCCATAAGTTTGATCCGATTCCCCAACGAGATTACTATCGCCTGACTGCGATCTTTAAAGAAGCCTACGATGAACACGACTGGCTGAAGTCGCAGGGGCCGCGAACCCTGGCTCACCTCCCGCAGGCTGAGCGCGACAAATATCATCAACGGGAACGGAAGCTGGCTGCCGAAGTGCAACAGATCAATCAGGAAATTGCAACACTGACAGAGCAGGCTCGGAAATTGCAGATTGAGAAACAGGCAAAATCATTAGAGGAAGCCGATCCGCAATATCAACAGAAATGCGATCAGTTACAGCAACAGATCAAGGCGATACAAGCCAGAAAGCAGCCTGCACCACGGATTCGCGCACTATGGTCAAGGGGTACTCCTTCGCCCAGTTATATTTTGAAACGCGGCAATTATCTCACACCCGGACGTCCGGTCGAACCGGGTGTGCCCGCGGTACTCGCCCGTAACCAAAATCCGCTGGAAGTAATTGCCCGGAGCAGTCAGAAAGAGAGTCAAGGCGGCCGACGTCTGGCGTTTGCCCGCTGGTTGACTCAGCCGGATCATCCCCTGACTGCGCGGGTCATGGTCAATCGTATCTGGATGCATCATTTTGGCAGAGGAATTGTCAAGACACCGGAGAACTTTGGACGGGCGGGAGAACGCCCCTCTCACCCGGAACTGCTGGACTGGCTGGCGACGGAGTTTGTACGACAGGGCTGGAGACTGAAGTCCCTGCATCGACTGCTGGTGACTTCAGAAACCTATCGGCAGACTTCAATGGTCTCGGATGAGGCTTTGCGAAAAGACCCGGATGGCAGCCTGCTCTCGCGGATGCCTTTAAGGAGAATGGAAGGCGAAGTGCTCCGTGATACATTGCTCTACCTGTCAGGCCAGCTGGATGAAACTCCTTACGGCCCGGCTGATCCGGTGGACGTGCGCCGTGATGGACTGGTGACTTCCCTGGCTTCCGAACAAGGCTGGCGGAGAAGCATCTATGTGTTGCAGCGCCGCACACAGATACCGACACTGCTGGAAAATTTTGACTACCCGCAGATGGGACCAAACTGCATTCGACGCGGCGATTCGCTGGTCGCCACCCAGGCCTTACACATGTTGAACGATCAACTGGTGCATCGACTGGCGACTGAATTTGCTGACCGAATCCACAATCAGGCGGGCAACAGACCGGCCGATCAGTTGAAACAGATCTACCGTCTGGCATTGGGCCGCGAGGCGTCTCCGGAAGAAATGTCGCTGGGCGTGGAAACAATGCATGCGTTGAAGCAGGAATGGATGAAAACAAATTCCGCAACCGGAGCAGACGCTGCAGCGCGGAAATCGCTGACCAATTATTGTCACGCGATCTTCAATCTGGCCGAATTTCAATATATCGATTGAGTCTGTTAAGCATGTTACTGCAGCAGAAAGAGATGACCTATGATCCCTGAAATTTCTGATCAGAGCCAGATGCCTCGACGCAGCTTTTTCCAGCAGGTTTCCACCGGTCTGCAGGGAGCCGCCCTCACCTGGTTGCTGCAACAGGATCTGTACGCTGATGAAAAACAGAACCCCGTTCGTGAGACTCCCAAATTCGGTCCTCATCATCGGCCCCGTGCCAAATCGGTGATCCATCTATTCATGAATGGCGGTCCCAGCCAGATGGATCTGTTTGATCCCAAGCCTTACCTGGATAAGCATCACGGTCAGGATTACTTTCAAAAAATTGCCGGTGAAGTCGAATTCCCTGCCCAGGCGGGCGCCATCATGCGCAGCCCGTTTCAGTTTGCCCGGCATGGTGAATCGGGGATGTGGGTTTCGGATATTATGCCTCACCTGGCAAAGCAGGTCGATGAAATCACCATGATCCGCTCGATGTATACGACCAATTTAACCCATGAACCGGCGCTTTATAAAATTCAATCGGGCAGTGAATTCACGGGACACCCTTCCCTGGGCGCCTGGGTTTCTTACGGACTGGGAAGTGAAAACCAGAATCTGCCTACGTATGTCGTGCTGGATGATCCACGCGGCCTGCCCGTGAACGGGATTGAGAACTGGCAGGCCGGTTTTCTCCCGGCACAACATCAGGGCACCCGTTTTCGCGCCACCGGTTCGCCCGTACTCAATCTCAAACCCGACTACGAACAACCTTCCGCCGTGACACAACTGGAACGCGATCTGATTACCCGCCTGGATCGAATTCATCAGCGAAAACGAGCACACCACCATCAACTGGAAGCGCGGCTTGCCTCTTATGCACTGGCGGCCCGGATGCAGGTCGCTGCTTCCGATGCCCTGGATCTGTCGCAGGAAACGCAGGAGACTCAGCAGATGTATGGCATCGATCAGTCGGTGACCGAATCGTATGGCCGACGCTGCCTGATTGCCCGGCGTCTGGTCGAGCGAGGGGTGCGGTTCATTCAACTCTTTATCAACAGCCAGATCTGGGATACGCACAGTTCTATTGCCGCCAATCTGAAAAAAGCCTGCCAGAGAACAGACCAGCCGGTGGCAGCATTACTTCAAGACCTGAAACAGCGTGGGCTCCTGGATGACACACTGGTGATGTGGGGCGGTGAAATGGGGCGGTTACCCATAGCGCAATTGGCGGCTGATAAAGATGCCGGTAAATCGGGTCGCGATCATAACAAAAATGCCTTGTGTTCCTGGATGGCTGGCGGCGGAGTGAAAAAAGGACTGGTCTGGGGAGCCACCGATGAACTGGGCTTCGCTGCGGTCGAGAACCGCGTCAGTGTTACTGACTGGCATGCCACCATGCTGCATTTACTGGGATTAAATCACGAAGACCTGTTTATTTCCCGCAATGGATTGAAAGAACGCCTGACCGGAGTGGGAAATGATCCTCAAGTCATTCACGAGATTCTGGCTTGATCAGCGCCTTTCACGGCAGCAGGTTTCTTCTGATCGGATCATTTTGAAGCCAGGGCTCTTCCCTGCTGCAGGGCTAAACCCCGTTACGGAATCTGCGACACAATGTCACTTCAAATCAAATAATAAATTATTTTCATAATTTATTAGCATTCCTAAATCAAAACGTTAGGATCATAACAAACCCTCTCTTCCTGGTTCTTTCAGATTCAGGACGCTTATCGAAATATCATGTTAACAGTCCCGTTTCGGGATATTCAAAACCAGTTTATTGTATCAACGAAAAGCAGGCAGTTTCAAAACAATTGATTCGGAACCGACAGGAGGCACCATGTTCTTACGTGTTACTTCGTGGTTGAATTCTCTGCTGCTCAGCCCGGCTGGCTTGTGTATGATACTCGTTGTGTTTTTTTCAGGATCGCTCTTGCTCTGTAACCACCTGATTCATGTGGATGCATCGGGAAGGCCGCTGGCGCGAAAACATACCGTGCTTGAAAACCATCCGACCACCCGCGAATTAATCGAAGTGACCAGTGAATTAAACTGGCAAAACGATCCGCAGCTGTTA
>NZ_CAXAVM010000314.1:0-4289 GCF_963972345.1 uncultured Gimesia sp.
GGATAAAGATGCCATCGCCGAGGAAGCCGTACAGCTGGCCGAACGCAGCGGGATAATTTTTATTGATGAACTCGACAAGATCTGTACGTCGGAAGAAGGCGGCAGTCGGGGTGGTGATGTCAGCCGCCAGGGGGTGCAGCGCGACCTGCTGCCAATCGTGGAAGGCACGACCGTGCAGACCCGCAGCGGTTCGGTGAAAACCGATTACATGCTGTTCATCGCGGCTGGGGCCTTTCATCGGACAAAGCCTTCCGATCTGATGCCGGAACTGCAGGGACGTTTTCCGATTCGTGTCGAACTGCAGGAACTGACACGCGATGACTTCCTCAGGATTCTGACCGAGCCGACCAGTTCGATTACCATGCAGTACCAGGCTCTACTGGATACGGAAGGCGTGAAGATCAAGTTCGAACAGGATGGTCTGGAAGAGCTGGCAAAAATTGCGTTTGAAGTGAATCAGACGACGCAGAATATCGGTGCCCGCCGTCTGCATACGATTCTGGAACGTCTGCTGGAAGAAGTCAGCTTTGAAGCCCCTGATCTCAAAACGAAAAAGATTGTGATCGATGCGGCGTATGTGCAACAGAAACTGCATTCGATTGTTGAAGATGAAGATCTCAGCAAATTCATTCTGTAAGCTGTGATGGTGCTGATAAAAAAAACTCCCCGATCCTGTTTGAATCGGGGAGTTTTTATTTTGCATTGTCTCAAATCAGCCGGGATTAAAACTCGCCAACCACATTTCCATCGCTGATCTTTCCGAGGTTTTCGTACGTCGTGCCGTCGATATTCTCACTGAGGAAACGGACGCCACCATCGCCGAGGAGAAAGTGGGCACCGCCGGTATGCTGGCTGCTGAAGGCCCAGGCCAATGTCCCGTTGATAAGGGAGCCGGGATGGTTTTCGGTTTTCCAGACGACGGATGCGGTTTTGCCGTTATCGTAGTAACCCACCCAGATGCCCCCATTGTAAGTGGTTGAGCCCACGCGTCCCCGGGCGGTTTCGCCAATCAACACCGTATTACTGGCTCCATCGGTCAAATCACGAAGCCGCGTATTGCTGTTGGACCAGAAAGAGCCATTACCCCCGGCAGCATTATGCGGGCTGGTGTTGATCGAGGTGCCAATTCCGCGGCTGCCATAATTGGCTTTGTAGTTGGACGTGGCGTGTCCGCCCCGATCAGAATTCAACTGGCTGCCCGTATCAGAAGGGCAGCGAAACAGGGGAATCGTAGTTTTGGATTCCGTCGAGGGAGTCACGACCAGGTGTGTGCTTTTTACATTCAAAGCATTATACATGTTGGCCTGATCGATGAAGGGGAGCAGCATGGTGCCCCAGCCCCAGCCTGGTCTGCAGCCACTGGGACTGCTCACACTGGGCTGACAGGAAGCCGAGGTGGAAGGTTGTACCCAGCCGGGAGGAAAACAGCGGTGCGTTTCATGGTAATTGTGCAGCGCCAGTCCGATCTGTTTCACGTTATTCTTGCAGGTACTGCGGCGGGCGGCTTCGCGCGCCTGTTGCACGGCCGGCAGTAATAAAGCGATGAGGATAGCGATAATTGCGATCACTACAAGTAGTTCAATCAGGGTGAAACCGGTTCTGGGGACCAGTCCGGATTTGCTCCGAGGCTGCATCTTGACTCTCCAGTCGTTAAAATTGTGAATAAGATTAAAATAGAATGCACGCACGGATGCCTGCACATGATAGACTGCGGGTGTGCTGGTACTCTTTTCGTGAGTCGATATCAATGAATACCGATGTGAAAAAATTGGAAGCGGGTTGCCGAACGGATTTCAACTCTGCAACACCGGCGTTCCAGTGTTGAATACCGAAAGGACAGGGAATCTCACGCAGAAAATATTTCTTTGTCAAGATTGTCGCTGAATATCTGACTGTCCGGGTACATTGCAGAAAAAACGGCAGTCAGTTTTGTAGAGTGACTGAACATTCCTTTCAACTGAGGACGGTTTTTACAACAGGAGGTTCCAAAGCATGAATGAAGACTGGGAATCAGACGATGATGCAGATTACCCTGACGAATCGGAGTTCGATGAGGAAACTTCAACCATCGAATGCTCTCATTGTGGAGCAGAAGTGTATGAAGAAGCGCCTGCCTGTCCTGTCTGTGGGGAATATCTCGGCGTAAATACCCATCCCTTCAGCGAGCGGCCCCGCTGGTGGATCTTGCTGGGGACCCTGGGTGTGATTGCCACCATTCTGGCTCTCGTTTTTCTTAACTGACGTAAATCAATAGAAACAGCTAGAGCGCATCACATTTAACCATAGCGTCTCTCAATCTGATATACTCGGGCCAAATGCCCTGGAGACGTTACAGTAAAACTGGATACAGTCTAAATGAACCTGCTTCGTATCATTCTGGGATCCCGCTCACCCCGACGCCAGGAACTGCTCTCACAACTGCTGCCAGAAACCGTCATCGAAGTAGTACCCCCCGCCGATCCGGAGGAGCCGGGCTTCGAAGATCTGCACGACCGGGATGCGATTCACCGGCAACTGATTTCCATCTGCACTGCAAAAAATGAGGATGTCTTTCAGCAGAGACACGCTGATACATCGGTCCCGATTTTAACCGCAGATACAATCGGTATCGCGAAACGGGAATCTGGTGATCTGGTCGTGCTGGGACAGCCTCCGGATCAACCGGACTGGCAGGAGACTGTTAAGCAGTGGTTCCTGGAAGACTATGCAGGTAAAACACACCTGGTGCTGACGGGGGTCTGCCTGAGACATCATCAGCGGGTGCTGACTCAAATTGCAGAGACTCAGGTCACCTTTTACGATCAGGAGTATGTACGGGCGCGACTGGACTGGTATCTTTCGACGCAGGAATCGCTCGGCAAAGCAGGGGGATATGCGATTCAGGGAGCGGGAAGTATTTTTGTGAAACGCATTGAAGGCAGCCTGTCAAATGTTGTAGGATTGCCCCTGGAAACTGTGTTCGAAATGTTGAATCGTTAACAAACCGTATCACTCAAGAATTCAAAAACTGCTTATGTCAATGATTCAATGGACTACCACGGAAGCGCCGGAAATTCAGATCGGGGATCGGGTGCTCGCCTCACGTTATTTCCTGTCACCACTGGCCGGATATACGCAGCATGCCTTTCGGGTTGCCATACGTGAACTGGGGGGCGTGGGGCTCTGTACGACGGACCTGGTACTCGCTTCGCATCTACTGTCAGGCAGTCGCAAATCGAAGGCGCTGCTGACGACTTCTCCGGCTGACCGGCCCCTGACGATTCAGATCTTTGGTGGCATCACAGCCGAACTGGTTGCCGCTGCCCGCTGGCTGGAACAACATGGTTACGCGGCCGTCGATCTGAATATGGGCTGTCCCATGGCCAAAATTAACGGCAACGGTGGAGGCGCACGCATCATGTGCAGCCCGGATGCCGCCTGCCAGATGGTCGCGGAAGTGGTCGACGCAGTTTCAATCCCGGTGACGGTCAAAATGCGACTGGGCTGGGATCGTGATTCGATTACCGCGCCGCTGCTGGCACGGGAATTTGAGCAGGCAGGCGTGGCAGCGATTACCGTTCACGGACGCACCCGCAATCAGGGATTTGGTGGAACCGTGGATCTGGAGGGAATCAGGCAGACAGTCGAAGCCGTGCAGCATATTCCCGTCATTGGAAACGGTGATGTCTGTACGGTCGAGGATGCCTTTCACATGCGGCAGCAGACCGGCTGTGAAGCCGTCTCCATCGGCCGAGGTGCCATGCTGGATCCCTGGATCTTTCGCAAGATCGCACAGGCAGTTCGTGGTGAAGAACCAGTCTCCGAGCCGACCCGGGAAGAGCAGATCCAGTTCCTGGAACGCCACTTCAGTCTGATGTTTGCACAGCATGAACTGTATGGCTGCCGTCTCATCCGCAAGTTTGTCGCCTGGTATGGAGTCCGCCTGGGAATCCCGGAAGATCTGGAAGACCGATTACGAAGACTGGAGTCAGACGAGGAATTTCAGGAAATCGTTGATCAGATCCGCCTGCGTCACGGCGAGCGGGAATCATCGGTTCCCACCGCATTGATCAAAACGCCAAATGGTCCGGTCGAACGCTGGTAAAATAAATAGTCCGTAAAAAAACAGCCTCCTGAAATCTTTCAGAGAGGCTGTTTGTATTGCTGCTACAGGTAACAGATGATATTCAAGTAAAACTATTCACGAATATCGTTGCCACCGGCATTGTTGATGTCCAGTCCCAGGTCCAGCAGGAACCAGTCATCGCCACGGGCGACGGCACCGTATAACTGATCGAGTTCGCCATCAT